>JBKDHQ010000135.1:0-2026 GCA_046336365.1 Neisseriaceae bacterium | reverse complement strand
TACTATTGCGGTTGATTTCCCTGTATATTGTTGATTTATGGACATTTAGCTGTTGAGCTATTTTATTTATAGAAATAAAATTTGCAATTTGTCTACAGATGTAGTATCGTTCGTTCTGGGTAAGATGTTTAGCCACTATAGGCTCCTTGTTATTTGTAGTGATTTAACAAAGATTATAAACTAAACACTTACCCTCTGTCTCTGATAATTCTTTATCTCTGGATTATTCTGCCGCGCTTCGCTTGCCTGCTCAAAAAAACAAACAAAACAAGTTTTATGTATTTTTTTGACCTATTTTTTAGTTGCATTTCATTTTTTAATTTGCGACTTTGGTTGTTTTCATAGTTTTATTTACGATTGACTTTTCAGCTGCTAGTAAAAACAACAAAATTACTAAATTATTTTATTTATCCATGTAGTTTGTTATCTTTAATATGATAATACGAATTTATTTGTAACTTTTCAATAAAGCTTTGCTCATGGCAAATTATAATCATGGCACCTGAGTATTTAGCCAAAACCTGTGATAAATGCTCTTTAGTTTCTAAATCAATATTATTAGTAATTTCATCTAATAATAGTAGTTTAGGCATTTTTGCAGCAACTAAAGCTAAACTTAAACGAACTCTTTCACCACCAGATAAATATCTAACTGTGGTATTAACCTCTTCATCTTTTCGAAATAAGAATACATTTAGATGATTACGAATTTCAGCATAGCTCCATTGTGGTACCAGTTCTTGCAATAATTGTACTGCGGTAGAATCTCGACATAAATTTGCATAATGCTGATCAATATATCCAATGTCATTTATATCAGGTAAGTACCAGTTGCCCTCTTTTACAACTGACTTATGTGACATAATTGCCTTAACAAAAGTTGATTTACCACTACCGTTATTACCTAATACTGCAATTTTTTCTGTTGCCATAATTTGTAAATTTATATTTTCAAGTATAAAGTCATTATCCATATATCCAATTTTACCATCAGTGATACTAACAACTGTTTTGTTAAAGCTTACATTATTTGCCCTTAAATTAAATTTTGGTACAATAACTTCTGGAATATATAACTCTTGAAGTTTAGCACTAGCAGAATTTTTATTCTGATTAATCCTTGCATTATTTTTATTAGCTGTAGCTTGCCCTCTGCCTTGAGCACTTCTAAGAGCAAGCGTATCACCATTATATTTTTTCTCTCCATAGATTGTTTTATTTTTTATCCTCTGTTGTTCCAGCATAAGTTTCTCATGTATTTGTTTTTTTTCACGCTTTAATTGTTTAACATCACTATTTAATTTATTAAACTCTTGCTGCTGTTTAGTCATATAATCAAGATATTTGCCATTAAATATATTAATACCATCATTAAAAATATGCCAAATTGTATCGAAGCAGTTTAACAATTCCACATCATGGGTAACAACAATAAGGGTACCACAATATCGATTTAAAAATCCAAATAGCCCCTTACGGTTATTATAATCTAAATGATTAGTAGGTTCATCCAACAATAACAGATTTGGTTTATTTGCTATAATTTGGCTTAATTTTTGGTTAAATGTCTGCCCACCACTTAGCTTACTATTATTTTCAATTCCTATCTGCGGAATATAACCTAAGTTAATATTATCGGGAAAAACTATTTCTCCTTCAAAATCTGAAGTTAATAAAGCCATCACTCTAAGTAAGCTTGACTTACCACTGCCATTGCTACCTATAAGAGCAATTCTTTCACCAAAATATACTGTTGATGAAAATGGATTAGTTATACAGGATTTATTGCCAAAGTTAATGGCTAAATCTTTAATTAAAATTGGGGAATGTGAACTTGTATGCATATTATAACCTTTTGAGGATCTAACTATCCTGTCAAAGTTACCTTATTACCTGACATTTTTTAGATCTTTAAAAATTTAACATTATATTTTGTATCTTAGAGCTTGATTTTATTGGCTGTCCCGTGAGTAAATTAAATAATTGAGTTCTAAGTATTGAATCACCACATGCAAAAGCAAGATTT
>JBKDHQ010000134.1:0-9219 GCA_046336365.1 Neisseriaceae bacterium | reverse complement strand
CAACATGCTTTGTGCTTTACTTAGAGTCTCATCATCAACCAGTCTACTTTTCCCTGTCATAATTTACTCCACAATAATGTTATTATATTAGCATTATTATAACATATTATCTGACTAGTTATTTGGTTTAATTGGTATTATAGAGAAATTGGCTAACGATTATTTGATATTTGTATCCATTCCTAAAAATAAATTTATAGAATGCATAGCTAATGCCATACAATATTTTACACAAGATAAAAGTGGAGCATATTTTGTAAAAGAATGCCTTAAAACAATAGACACTTCAAAAACGGCTATACTTCAGTTTGCTATACAGCAAACTTTAGCAATTGGCTATATAAGAGATAATGTCTTGGACCATCGTACAAATAATTTTGCGTTTTTCAAACAAGAATTTAATTTTAGCGGGTTTAAAATGTGGGTTAAAGATACTTGTGGAGAAGAAATAGCTAATAAATTAGTTTTAGAATGTTTTCAAAATATTAAATTAGATGCTAATTTAAACATAACTTTTGGTTACCTTAATAACAAACTATTAATTCCACTAACTGATCTAACTATTTACCCAGAGAAAGAGCATTTTCAGCTACTTTCAATAGATCAGAATAAAGATATGATTTTCTTTGAGGAACATAGTATAACATTAGTTGATAATCCTGAATTAAGAGACTTGTTTGAGTCTAAATATGGTGAGATGTTACAAAAAATTAACGTAGATAATTTCACATGCTCAACATTAAACACAAATGGTGGAATTTTTAATATAATGGCTGAAAATGATAGCACAGTCAAAATACCTCTCTCTTGCCGAACACCAACTAAAGGTGAAATGCGAGGAGAATTATTATTAAGAGAGATAAAAGATTTCTTTATAAGCCACCCTAATGAAAGTTTGTATTCTCTGTTTTTTACTCCAAGAAAGTTTAAATTAGAAAAAAATAATTCATTTTTACAGATGGTAAATACTTATTTAAGCAATTTTCATGTGTTTTTATATGAAAACTATTATACAAATCATAATGACCATATAAATAGCATTAATTTTATTGCTAATATAATACAAAATATATTGATTCCAAAAACTATTGAATATGCGAAAAATAGATACTTCACTAACTATCCTGCATAAAATAAATACCTATTAATAATCCGATTATTTATACTTAAATTAAATATAACACTTTTTTATAAATATTATATTATAATAGAGCTATAAACATTTATATGACTACTTAATAACAGATGCGAATAATCATAAATGACAAATTTTTTAATATTACCGAGAATAACTTATCAGCTACTGATCGAGGTTTATTGTTAGGTGATGGTATCTTCACTACGCTTAAGTCAATAAATTCTAATTTATTATATTTTTCTAAACATTATGAACGTTTAAAAAAGCATGCGTCAATTATTTCATTAGATGTTCCAATAGGTGAAATCGAATTACATACAAAATGTATAGAACTTATACAACTAAATAAGTTAGAGAAAGATTCTGCTTTAATCAGAATTACAATTACCCGTGGAAATTCTGAGCGTGGACTTAAAATACCACAAAAACAAAACCCAACACTTATAATAAACTCTACTCCACTTATCCCAAGTAACATGCAACCTGTTCGTTTATGCTTGACCTCTATTATTCGCAATGAATATTCTCCTATAACCCAAATAAAGTCACTTAATTATTTAGAACCAATATTAGCTAAAAATGAGGCGATTAAACATGGATTTGATGATGGTATAATGTTAAATACTAAAGGTGTAATTTGTGAATGTAGTGCTTCAAATATTTTCTTTATTAATAGTAAGCATGAGGTAATAACCCCGCCTTTGAATGATGGCGTTCTAAATGGTATTATTAGAGAAAATGTTATAGATGCTTGCAACAATTTAAATATTCCGGTGGTAGAACATTCAATTCACCCTGATGATATACATGAATACAAAGAAGCATTTCAAACGAATTGTGCTATTGGTATTCAAAGTATCTCAAATATTGAACAGTTTGTATTTCCGACAACTAAAGACAGTATCACTCAAATAATCCGAAACTATTGTAAAAAACAGTTATCTTTCTAAATAAATTTCAAATCATACCTGATTTTGATAATTACGATTAACTAATCAATTTCTCGGAAAACAAAATCACGGCTTCTAACACCAAAAATAAATAGCACACCAAAATAAATAATAATTGCTATAGACAATAATATTAATAGTGATAGTACACGTAGATAGATGTGACCAGTAAAATTAAAGGGCAAATAGTTTACACACCAAATAAGAACAATTGCCATTACTAATACGGCACAAAGTAATTTGCTGATAAATGGCCGAAAACCTTGTTGTGGTATATACATCTTGCGCTTTACAAGAAAATAGTATAAGCAAAAAGCATTGATACATGCTCCCAATCCTATTGATAATGCTAAACCAGCGTGCTTAAATGGGCCTATAAATAACAAATTCATTAATTGAGTAGAGATTAATACAAAAATAGCAATTTTAACTGGAGTTCTTATATCTTGATTAGCATAAAACCCTGGCGCAAGTATTTTAACCATAATTAACCCCATCAAGCCAATTGCATAAGCTATCAATGCATAAGAAGTCATAACTACATCAACATATTTAAATTTACCATACATAAATAATGTCATGGTTAGTTGTTTAGATAAAACAGCCAAGCCAACTGTTGCGGGAAGTGCTAGTAATAAACATAATTTTATGCCCCAGTCTAATGTTTTTGAAAAAGTAGATATGTCTTTACTACTTGCATACTTAGATAAACTTGGTAATAATATAGTCCCTAATGCAACGCCTAAAATACCTGTTGGAAACTCCATTAATCTATCAGCAAAGTACATCCAAGAAATACTACCACTAGGCAAAAAAGAAGCAAATATAGTATTTATAACTAAACTAATTTGGGAAACAGACATAGCAAATACAGCTGGGCCCATGAGTTTAACCACTCTCCAAACTGCTTTATTTTTCAAGTCTAGCCTTGGTATAAATGGCATACCAATTTTTTTCAAATAAGGTAGTTGAAAAGCTAATTGCAGAATTCCACCCACTAGTAATGCCCATGCCATTACTAAAATTGGTGGTTGAAAATATTTACGTAAAAATAGGGCAAAACAAATAAAACTTAAATTTAATATTGTTGGAGTAAATGCTGGAATCGAAAACATTCTCCAAGTATTAAGAATGCCTCCAATTAATGATGCCATTGAAATAAACACAATATAAGGTAATGTAATACGTAATAAAGTATTTGTCAATGCCAATTTCTGTGGATTAGAGGTAAAACCAGGCGCGGTAATCATGATTACCGTACTTGTAAATACCATACCAATTACAACTACTATTACCAGAACTAACAATAGTAGACCTGCTACATTTGCCACAAAACGTCTAGTTTCATCTAAGGAACGTTGTAATTTATATTCTGCTAAGACTGGAACAAAAGCTTGTGAAAAAGCGCCTTCTGCAAATACCCGCCGTAATAAGTTTGGTAGCTTAAATGCAACAAAAAATGCATCCGTTGCAAAACCAGCACCAAAAATCCGTGCCATTAACATATCACGAATAAATCCAACGATTCGTGATATAAGAGTCATTCCACTTACATTAACCAAAGACTTTAATAAATTGTGTTTTGCCATTTAAATTTAGCCAGCTTTATTATGTTGAGGTATCTTATCAACATAGATTAACACTTGTTGTCTATAAACGCTCTCACCAAAAAATCCAGCAACTCTTGCTGCAATAACTGACGTGAATACTAAAGGCATAGCAAAATGTTGTGTATCAGCAACTATACTAATTATCATAACAACTGCTGTAATTGGGGCATCAGTGATTGCAGCTAAAAAACCAACCATACCTAATAAATAAAGTTGTTGTATTGAAATATCTGAAGGTAAAAAGCTATGCATAGCACCCATTAACCCAGCTCCAATTGATAGTGAAGTTGAAAAATATCCACCTGGTACTGCAGCTGCCACTGAAAATAAAGCACCTATAGCCTTGGAAATTGCATAATACCATGGCACATGTACGTTACTATTTAAAAACGCCCGAGTAGTTTCTGCTCCATTACCAAAAGATACTCCTTGTGTAAATAGACCTAAGCAAGCAACAAGAATTCCAAAAATAAAGGCAGTTAATAAATAATTCTTTTTACGTAACTTATCAATTGCGGTTCCACGGTCAACTGATAGCAAAACAATCAACCAAGTAAATAATGCTCCAGCCAAACCACAAACAATGCCAGCAAATAAAGAAACAAAAACAACATGCCAATTATAAGATAAATTATTAACGTCAACCCCGCCCATGTAAGAGTAATCTCCAGTAATTAAAATAGCAAAATAGCCAGCTATAGCAATACCAGATAATAAAGCGTAATTCATTTTTGAATCAGAATGTTGTATATATTCCTCAATAGCAAAAACAATTCCACCAAGTGGTGCATTAAATGCGGCAGCAATCCCAATACCAGAACCAATCCTAATTAAAAATTTCTTTCTTTTAGCTGAAATATTTCTCATTGAAGAAAATACTGATGCGCAGATTTGGATTGTAGGTCCTTCTCTACCTAGTGAAGCTCCACCTAGTATACTCATAAATGTTAAAATAACTTTACCAAACATTGTTTTTAGTGAATAAGTTTGG
Organism: Neisseriaceae bacterium; assembly: GCA_046336365.1. Lineage (GTDB taxonomy): Bacteria > Pseudomonadota > Gammaproteobacteria > Burkholderiales > UBA11063 > Aquella. The sequence goes on along the minus strand of JBKDHQ010000134.1, from coordinate 4,530 downwards.
TAAAGTTTATCACGCTCATAGACATCTAGTGCATAACCCTGAGGAAGTCCACTACCACCAGCATAAGGGAAATAGTTTCTTAAAATGTACGCAGTTAAAACAAATAAGATGGGCGTATAAAATAGCATGCCAAACCCAATAAAATGATAAATTTTTATACACCAGTCATATGCAACATTAGTGGCTAATGAAAAACAAGCACTACCAACCCCACCAATAACACATAAAATAAAGAATTGCAAATAAAACTTCATCAAAATTTTTTGTTTGCGTGTAAATGTAAATTTATTCATCCAATACAATTTATTTAACATAATTTTAACCATTAAAATAAATTATCCTATACTTAAATTTAACGATATTTTACCTAAATCCTCAGTTTTTTATATTGATACAATCTATAAATATAATTAAATTTGTGGTTTGATATTATTTAGGATTTTTAGATAAAATATCTATAATCTTTTCTATAACTTCATAATTCTCATGCAGCATTTTAGCAGCAAATCTTTCTATTTGTTGAAAATTTTTCTCTGAAATATCCGTCGAACTTAAATCTTTTTCTGGTATACTGTTTATTCTAAGGAAGTTTACACTATTATTAACATTACGGGTTCCTTTTAAATACTCCTCTATAAATTCTATATATAATTTACTACTTAATCCAGGAGCACTAAACAGATATTGATATAAACCGTATAAGCCAAAAGAAAACATATTTTTATAATTATATTTAATTGAATTAGTTCCACCATTACCAACTAATACTAAGTTTATCCGTTTTTCTGGAAACAGAGACCGCACATATAATAAAATATGTAATATTGGATTATTTATTAAAACAGCAGGATCTATAAACATATAGGGAATTTTTTTTACAGAAAAAGCAACAGGAGGGAAAAGCATTGGCGGGCTTGAAGCACCATTAATTACATCTTTAACTAAGAAATTTTCATGAGAATTACCTGAAGCTGAACTCCAACTTTTAATTATTTGTAAGCTATTATTCTCAATGTTGTAAACGGGGATTAATAAGTTTCCTTTTAAATCGCCAAGTGTTAAATCAGCAAAATATCCTTCCAATACTTTCATTTTTCCATCGGGTAAGAATCTAGGAGCAAATAGACCAAATAGAGTTAATAGTTGATGGTACCATGGAGCAGAAAAAATAGTTTTCACATTACCTTTGTAATTCGCCAAAATATCCTCAGCTGAGAACTTATATTGACCATTTTCATCAGCAACCACTAAACCACCCACTGATATAGCACCAGTAGAACTTCCTGCAAAAAAATCGAACAATTCACCAATTTTTTTGCCTGTCATTTTTTCTATATAAGAAAGTATATGCAAAGGAACTAAACCACGGACTCCTCCTCCGCTTAGTACCAGAACATTAATTGAATCACGGTTAATAAACTCATTGAGCAAATCATCTGTACTTTTAAGCTTTTTATTATTACCAATAAGCTTATCTTTTGAACTCGCTTTTAAATAACGATGTGATAATGAATTTAAATATATTACCACTATTATTGAATAGCATAACCAACCTATAATTACACAATCAACAAAAATATTTATTAACCCATTATGAGGCATCATCCACCCAATCTTATTTGAAAGAGCCGAAATCACCGTCACTAATCGTTTGTTTTGCTGAATCTGCTAATCCAACTCCAAATTTCTTCGCAATTTTATAAAATGGTTCTTGTTCTGGAGTAAAGTCTACTATATTATCTGTTTTATAAATATCTCTAGACAATTTATCAACTGTTGAATATCCATCTATTAGTCCTAGCTTAATTGCTTGTTCTCCTACCCAATATCTTCCAGAAAAAATATCTGGGTTTGAAAGGTTTAATTTTGAACCTCTACCTACTTTAACTGCGTTTATAAACTGTTGATGAACTTCATTTAGCATTTCTTGCTGCATAGCAACCTGATTCTTATCTTCTTCAACAAATGGATAACCCATAGCTTTATTTTTACCTGAAATCAACAACCTACTATCTACACCAATTTTTTGCATCAAACCAGTTAATCCAAATCCAGTATATATAACACCAATAGAACCAACTATGCTTGCTGGGGATGAATAAATTTTATCAGCAGCAGAAGCTATATAGTAGCACCCAGATGCACATACTTCTTCAACAACTACATTAATTGGTTTTTTAGGATAAATCTTTCTTAAACGTAAAATTTCATTATATAACATGTCTGAATATACTGGCGAACCGCCAGGAGAATTGGCTTTAATAATCACAGCAACAGTATTTTTATCTTCTAAAGCATACCTTAAACCTTCAGCAACTGTCTCATAGGTTTCATTATCTTTATTAATGACACCATTCAAATTAACGACTCCAACTATCGGTTTATTTGAATGAAACTCATCTTTTTCACTTGTAAAGATATATAATAGAGTTCCAATAATTATGATCCACACGAACCGAAAGAATATTTTCCATCTCCGGCTAGATCTTTGCTCTTTAATTGCAGCCATTAAAACATTTTGCATAACATTTTTCTCTAAATCATTTTCCATATAACTACCTCTATATCAAATATGTTATAATTGAGAATTAAAAATTTTTTACTTATAGCGTTTCATTTTACATTGCCAATATTATATACGGTTTGGCAATTTAATGTTTATCTGATTTTACACAAGGTCAAATTTTATGAAAAAATTTTCTTTATTCCTATTGTCATTATGTTGCTCTCTTGCTTTTGCTGATGCTTCAGGTATTTATTTAGGCGGTGGTGTAGGTTATGGTTCTCAAGATTTATCTATTAGTGGTACTAGTGCATCGTTTGGGACTCCAGCATTTCGTGTAGTCACAGGTTATCAATTTGCTAGTTGGCTCGATGCTGAAGTAGGGTATACATACATTAGTCAAGCAAATAATTGGAATAATCTTGGCTCACCTTCAACGACTGTTTATGATTTAGCTTTTTTACCAGGATTTACTTTACCTATAATGCCTTTAACTATTTATGCACGTTTAGGTGTTGACGGGGTATCTGCAAATCTCAACAGTAATTTATTTAATCAAATGTTTAGTAACTTACAAGGTAATTTTGAATGGGGAGCAGGACTTAAATTAGATATTCCTGGCACTAAAACTTTTGTACGTGGCGAATATATTAACTTTGGTGCAGTTCCAAACAACAATAATGATAAAATATCCGTGTTACCAAGCGTGGTTATGATAACTGCAGGTTACGTATTTTAAAACTGCAAATTAACCCTAATTTGTAAATTTAGACAATATAGTAAAAAAATGATTAAAACAGCTAGCCTAACCCCATTTGAACATTCCGTAATAATAGAAAAATCTACGGAACATCCTTTCACTGGTGAATATACTGATAACACCATTGAAGGTACATATTTATGTCGTAATTGTGGGTTAGCATTATTTAAATCTGATAATAAATTTCATTCTGGGTGTGGCTGGCCAAGCTTTGATCTGGAAATTACAAGTACAGTTAAACATCTACCTGATGCTGATGGTAGACGAACTGAAATTCTTTGTAATCGATGTAATGCTCACTTAGGCCATGTATTTCATGGCGAACATTTCACCTCTTTGAACACAAGACATTGTGTAAATTCTGCATCTTTAGATTTTGTTACTTACACAAACATTATTGATACTGAGGAAATCATTCTATCTGGTGGATGTTTCTGGGGGGTTGAATATTACTTACAACAGCTAGAAGGAATTTTATTAACACAAGTTGGCTATTGTGGTGGTAATTTAACTAATCCATCTTATAAAGAAGTATGTAAGCAAAAAACAGATCATCTCGAAGTAGTGCGTGTAATTTTTGATAATAACAAAACAAATTTGGAAGCTGTACTAAAGTATTTCTTCGAAATACACGATCCTACTCAAATTAATGGACAAGGCCCTGATATTGGTAATCAATATTTAAGTGCAATATTTTGTTATAATGACAAGCAAAAACATATAGCACGAAATGTAATTGAGCTATTAGAAAAGAAAGGTTATCCTATTGCAACAACTATTCGTGATGTCACAACGTTTTGGATAGCAGAACCAGAACATCGTAATTATTATAATAAGAATTGCGATATTCCTTATTGCCATAAATATTCAAAAAAATTCTAAATACAAAGAAATTTACTTATATTTTTTATAATAGTCTCAGATTTAAGCTATTTATTATATATTACAACATTAATCATTCAATTTTTACATTTTTCTGTACGGTCATCAAGATAATAAAATGTACCTATCCCAGCCATTTCGCCATAATACCAACTCCATTCATATTTAATTATTGATACTGAGGAAATCATTCTAGCTGGTGGATCTTACTACCTGACAAAATATAATTAGATCATTATGTGTAATAATGTCGTATATGACCACTGTATTATAATTCAAGGTGACCATTAAATTAAGTATATAAGTGACCATATAATTAATACCAATTAAACTATTTAAATTGTCAGATAGTTGCAGCTACATGTTTGCATGATTTGTTCACTAG
>JBKDHQ010000133.1:0-27184 GCA_046336365.1 Neisseriaceae bacterium | reverse complement strand
ACACTTACCCTTTTCTATATTTTCACTACTGCCGCGCTTCGCTTGCCTCCTCAAAAAAATAAACAAAATAAATTTTATTTATTTTTTCGAGGTATGTTTTACCTCAAATTCCTGTTGCTTTTCATTTTTGAATTTGCGTCCTTGCAAATCATTTTTATAACTCATTAAAAAAGCAAATTATGACAATTAAACATTAGAAGTAGAAGCTTTCTCATATTCCACTACCTCATTGATATAATCAATTAATTGTTCTTTAAATCTTTTACTAGAAAAATACGCAGCATTTTTATGACAATTATTAATATCGATAAAATGATAAATAGTCTCAAAATAATTAACTGCCTCATTTATACTATCAGCAGTCTGCTCATCAAAAAATACTCCAGTTGCTAATTGTTGATTACTTCTATAATCAATAACGCTTTCTGTTACGCCTCCTTGATTAAAAGCTATTACTGGGCATCCATAACTCTGTGCTTCAACAGGTATAATTCCAAAGTCTTCAATCGCAGCGAATACAAAAGCACGAGCTTTAGATAATTTATCATGTAATACTTTATCCGGTTGGTATCCCATGATTTGAATATTGGGATGGTTTGCTGCTAGTTTTCTAATTTTTTTCATATCAGGCCCATCACCAATTACTATTAATTTTTTATCTGCCATTTTAATGAATGCTTCAACTATTAAATCTATTTTCTTATATGGAACTAATCTTGATGCACTTAAATAGAAATCCTCTTTTTCATTATATGGTAATAAACTAATATCTTTTTTTATTTCAACTGGTGGATAGATTACTTTTGACTCACGTCTATATATTTTTTTAATTCTTTTTGCTATATATTTAGAATTAGCTATGAAATAATCTACACCATTATTAGTTCTAACATCCCATATCCGAATCTTATGCAAAAAATATCTCACAATCCAAGATTTTAATCCTGAAACCAGATTAGACTCTTTTAAATATTGAAATTGCAAATCCCAAGCATATCTCATTGGAGAATGACAATAACAAATATGTGTCTGATGTGGACCAACAATAATACCTTTACTAACTGCATGTGAACTTGAAATTATAATATCATATTCTTGTAAATCTAATTGTTCAATAGCAATTGGCATTAATGGTAAATAGTTTCTATATTTAGTTTTGGCAAATGGTAATTTTTGAATAAAAGTCGTGGTTATCTTTTTATTAAGAAAAAGATTACGTTTATCATCAGGTATAAAATCTATAACACAAAAAACATCTGCATATGGATAACATTTTAACATTTCAATCAAAACTTTTTCTGCACCTCCTACCGTAACTAACCAATCACATACAATAGCTACCTTCAGATTATGATTCATGCTTAACTCCAATACCGGTTATATTTTTATATTAATCTTAGTAAAGTATTTATTATTCTTTTTAATTTTGCCATACAGCTGATAAGATTCATCAAATATATCTTGATCTGTCCAGACTACATTACATTTAGTATCCTTAGGTAAAATATGCCAAGGACATGTTGGTCCAAAAAGACACGTCATTTTACCTTCTATTCCCGCAATTAAACCAAAATGCATTGCTCCACAATCTGTAACATAGAATGATTCTGCTAAACTTAATAAATGCACACTTTGCGATATAGATAATTTACCGGAAAAGTTAATTATATTACTAATATCATATGCCCTCAATGTTTGAATATAACTATTATAAATATCTTCTTCTATAGCACTACCTAACAAAATTATGGGACATAGCTTGCTTACTTTCTCTAATAACAATAGTATCTTATCTTCAGGCAGCATTCTGATACCAGTATGCTCAAATTGATTATTTCCACCACTATTTGTTATTACTATAAACTTGCCAAGGTCCAGTAACTTTAATTCTTTATTAACAATTAATTTATCAGTAATTGATACTTGTAAATCCATTTTAATATCTGAATAATCCACTGTTCCAAGTCCAGAACATTGAAGTAAATCAAGGTAATATAGAACTTGATATCGTGAAACATCATTATATAAAACAAATTTGTTAAGTAGAAGTTTTGAGATTTTTTCTCTGGCAAATCCCACTAGTCTTGAACCAGTTATCTTACACAATAAGTTAACTTGCCAATTTTTACCAAGAATAAAGATATAATCATACTTTTTTCTAATTGACACTAGAAATTTAAAAAGTTTTATAATTCCCCTAGCAGAAAAGACTAAATCATCCAAACTTATTATATTATCGATATATGGATTATCTTTTAAAGTAGCAGCACATGCCTTTGATATACAATAATCTATTTGAGCATCTTTATTATTAGCTCTCAGTTGCCGTATAAGTGGCGTAGTCATTAATACATCACCTAGTGCTCCGCGTTTAATTAATAATAACTTCAATTATCTATTAACTCCATATATTCTTTTAAACTATCTTGCCAAGTAGAAAGTACATAATATTGTGATAATTTTTTTGTTGATAATATACTATTTTGTGGTCGTTTCGCTTTAAAGTGATAACGGCTAAACTCTATTGGCTTAATCTTATGAGTATCTAAATTTGATAAAGTTAATATTTCTTTACCAAAGTCATACCAGCTACAGAAATTTTGGCTAACACAATGATAAACTCCATAATTATCTATTTGATTAATCAGAAAATAATATATACAGCGAGCAACTTCCAGCGTTGATGTTGGGTTTGAAAATTGATCAACTATAACATTAAACTCATTTTTTTCTCTTGCTAATTTCTGCATAGTAGTAATAAAATTACCACCTTTACCTGATGCACCATATTTACCAAACAACCCAGATACCCGAAAAATAAAATATTTGTCTAAATATCCATTAATGATAAGCTCACCAGAATATTTAGTTATACCATAAACATTTTGTGGCTGTGGTATGTCTGTTTCCTCATATGGCTTGTCTTTTTTACCATCAAATACATAATCAGTTGATAAATGAATAAGTTTAATTTGATTTTTTTTACATAGTAAAGCTAGCATATATATAAAATTAGCATTAATTTTAAAAGCAAGCTCCGAATTTAATTCACACCAGTCTACATTAGTAGTTGCAATACAATTAATAATTACATCTGGAACATACATACTCAACTTTGTAATAACGTTATTAATATCGAGCTCTACATTTAACTCATTGCGAGTAATTGCGATAATATTTAAAGTTTTATCTTTAGATAATATATCTATTAGGTCTTTACCTAATTGTCCACTTGCCCCTAAAACCATTACATTCATATTAAGTTACCACCAAAATGAGGTATTACAGCTAAATTTTCTACATAAAACGACACCAATTATATCAAAGTGATAACCGAGTTTGTAACCCACATATTTTGCTATTGTTTTCAAAAATAATTTTGGCCACAAATAAAAACGTAGTCCTAAAAATCTCAATTCTGAAATAAAATATTTTATTCCATACTTATCTGGGCCTCCAAAATCACGTAAAACCCAGTTTTCTGTTCGATGAAAAACACCAATATCAAAATAACGTTTAAACTCCTCTTTTATTGAGTAATTATGTGAGTGAAAACAAATTGCTTTTGCTTCATATGCAACTTTAAAATTTGCTTGAAGAAATTTCGCAAAAACATACATATCTTCACCCATAATTAAATGTTCAGAAAAACCATTGATATGTTTTAAGGCATCAGTCCTATATGCAGCAAAAGAATTTGAACTAAATGCACATTTTATTCCATAAATGAATCTATCACTATAACTACGGACATAACTTACATTTGAATAATTAAAACTCCTTAAGTGCATAGCAAATAAGTCAGCATCTGGATGTGGAAGTTGTTTCCCATAAACACCAGCAATTAAACTATCAGTAATCATTGGTTGAATAAGATTTTTAAGCGAATCTGTGTCAAGTAAAAGAGTATCTTGAGTTAGAAAGATGATAAAGTCATTATTAAATGATAAAATTTTAAAAGCTTCAGTTCTAGTGCCGCCATGATCAAACTTATCTTTTGAAATAACCTTAACTTTAAATCCAAAGCTATTTATTGTTGCAACAGTACTATCAATGGATGAAGAATCAATAATCAATACTTCATTGAGATTGGCTTGTTTTATAATTGTTAAATTTTTTGTAAAAATACCATCACATTCCGTCATTGCATTATAGGTAGGTATAAATAATGCTATTTTATAATTCTCATCCATACTAAACCTTTTATGACTTACCTTCAAAACGAATTATACCAGTATAATATTAATTTCTTATATAAAAGCTATAACTATAATTAAACTTTAATTTATAACATCACATCCCATATATTTTCGTAATACTTCTGGAACTGTAATTGAGCCATCATTATTTTGGTAATTTTCAATTACAGCAACTAATGCCCTACCAACTGCTAGTCCAGAACCATTTAAAGTATGCACAAACTCATTTTTACCATTTTGGCGTTTTACACGAGCTTGCATCCGTCTTGCTTGAAAATCAGACATACATGAACAAGATGATATTTCTCGGTAAGTATTTTGTGAAGGAATCCATACTTCTAAATCATAAGTTTTTGCAGATCCAAATCCCGTATCACCACTACATAATAACATTACTCTATAAGGTAGTCCTAATTTCTTTAAGACATTTTCAGCATGCGCAGTCATTTCTTCTAATACATCGAATGAGTTTTTAGAATCAACGATTTGCACCATTTCAACTTTATCAAACTGATGAACCCTAATCATTCCACGAGTGTCCTTTCCATAGCTCCCTGCTTCACTTCTGAAGCATGGAGTATGCGCTACCATTTTTATGGGTAAGTCATTTTCTTTAACTATACTATCAGCTACCATGCTAGTTAGAGGTATTTCAGACGTAGAAATAAGGTATAAATTATCTTCTCCTCCTTTGGAGGTTTTAAATAAGTCGGCTTCAAACTTAGGCAATTGACCTGTTCCATATACAGTTTTATCACTAACCAAATATGGTACATACATTTCAGTATAGCCATGTTCTTCAATATGCATGTCTAACATAAATTGTGCTAATGCTCTGTGCAACTTTGCAATTTTTCTTTTTAATATATAAAATCTACTTCCAGATAATTTGCTGGCTATTTCAAAGTCAATTTGTTCATCTAGAAAATTCCCCAAGTCTACATGATCCTTAATTTGAAAATCAAAATTTCTTGGTACACCAACACGTCTTATCTCTTTATTAGCAGTCTCATCTTCTCCAATTGGAACAGAATCATCAAGAATATTAGGTATTTCAGCTAATAAGTCATTTAATGACTTTTGTATATCACTAAATGAATTTTCCAATGCTTTTAAATCTGTACCTAAATGAGCAATTTCATCCATAATTGTTGAGGTATCCTCACCCTTAGATTTTAAAATACCAATTTGCTTCGAAGCACTATTACGCTTTGCTTGTAAGTCTTCCATTGCAATTTGTAAACGTCTCCTCTCATTTTCTAAATAATTAAATTTTTCAATATCAAGTTTATACCTTTTATGTGCAAGTTTCTTTGCAGCTTCTTCAATGTCATTTCTTAATAAGTTGATATCTATCATTAATTCTCTCTTATAAAAAATCTGTTTACATTATGTTTAACCACTGTAATTGCGTAATAGTATTTGCAATTTGCCTGTACTAACTTTACTTAATCTATAAATTTGATAGAATTTGGAATAATATATATATTTACTCTAAGTTAGAAAATATAGAAGCCAAATCAATATAATAAATGGTAACACTAATAACAAGCGTTGCCAAATCGACAAAAATATTATATTCTTCATTGCAAGTTTTATTGTCCAACATTTATTGTAATATACATGCGCTGGTTACCTCGCATAATTAGAAATGCTGCCAAATTTTTACCTTGTAACATTTGTTTTACTTGATTAACATTATCAATATTTTTGTTCTCAACTGATAATATAACGTCATTGGGTAAAATACCTGCCATTGCAGCAACATTATCAATATCAGTAATTAAAACTCCATTATTGATATTTAGCTGTTGTTTCAAATTATCATCTAAATTTGTGATTGTAATACCAAATTTATCCAACTTAATTATGTCATTAGATTTTTGTTTACTACTATTCTCATCCTTATATATCTTTTGACCATCATCACCAAGAACTGCTTTAATAGTAATATTTTGTTTATTCCTAAAAACTAATAGCGTAACAGTTTCTCCAGGTCTCTTACTACCAATTATAAGAGGTAGGTTTGCTGAGTCTTGTATATCTTTTCCATCGACCTTAAGAATAATATCACCATTTTTCAATCCAGCTTTTGCTGCCGCTGAATTTGGAGATACTTGTGCAATTAGTGCCCCAGTAGGCGATTTCAAACCAAAAGATTGAGCAAGCTGCATTGTAACTGGTTGAACTTGTACACCTAACATACCATGGCTTACTTTACCATGTTCCTTCAATTGATTTGCTATATTAATTGCTATATCAATTGGAATTGAAAAACTAATCCCCATATAGCCACCACTTCTACTATATATTTGTGAATTAATTCCAACCACTTCTCCATTAAGATTGAATAAAGGACCGCCAGAATTACCGGGATTAATTGGTACATCTGTTTGAATAAAAGGAACGATTGTATCTTCTGGTAATGCAGATAAATGTCTACCTTTAGCTGATACAATCCCTTGAGTTACTGAGTTCTCAAAACCAAATGGAGCACCAATTGCTGCAACCCATTCCCCAACTTCTAACTTATTTGGATCCCCAATTCTAACTGCATTTAAATTATTTGCATTTACTTTTAATAATGCTATGTCTGTTTTTAGATCTAGCCCAATTAGTTTTGCTTGGAATTCACGCTTATCTGTAGTTCTAATAGTAATTTTTTTTGTCATATCAACTACATGAGCATTAGTCAAAATATATCCATCTTTACTAATTATAAAACCAGATCCCATAGAAACTCTAACCCTAGGTTGTGGTTTAATTTGAGGAATCGGTTGACCAAAATGTCTAAACAAATCAAAAAAAGGATCAATATTTGGATTAGCTGCCTGAATAGTTGTTTCTGCAGTAATATTTACTACTGTATTTCCAACCTGATTAACTAGATTTGCAAAATTTGGCAACTGTAATTGATTTTTATTGATTGTATTATCTTTTATAACTTGTATACTATCACTAGAACTAGTATTTTTTTGTAATGGTGCAGTATTTTGTACTTCTGATTTACTGCAGCTGGTACCAATTAAACTTGATAATATAACTATATGTAGCAATTTTCTCTTCATTTCTTACTTCCCCTAAAGTTATAAGTTTATTTTTATTATATTTCTGCAAACTCGATTTATAAAGAATAATAATTTTCAATAGCGATATTAAGTTTCCTTTAAGCATTCAAGATAAATATAAATTATATTATCTCATGAAATACGTATTTACTTAAAAATCAATCGCTCATACTTTTTTAGTCGGGTTTATTTTAGTATTGTAATAATCACAGTACCTATTCATAATACAACTATCACAAAGCGGATTTTTTGCCTTACAAATGTATCTTCCATGTAGAATTAACCAATGATGGGCATTAGCTAAATATTGTTTTGGTATATTAGTTAGCAATTTTTTTTCCACTTCAAGTGGGGTTTTACCGGTTGCTATACCTAAACGATTACTTACTCTAAATACATGTGTATCAACAGCAACTAGATGTTCACCATGTAATGTATTTAATATCACATTAGCTGTTTTTCGCCCTACTCCACTTAATTTAATTAATTCATCGAATGTTTCTGGTACTTTATAATTATGTTGTTCAATTAGCTGATTACACAAATTAATAATATTTCTAGCTTTAGTTCTATATAATCCAATACTCTTTATATAAGTTTCTAATCCACTTATTCCTAACTTTAATATTTGCTCAGGTGTATTTGCGATTTTAAATAATTCTTTCGTTGCCTTATTAACACTGATATCAGTAGCTTGAGCTGATAGTACCACTGCGATCAATAGCTCAAAATGGCTATTATAAACTAGCTCAGTTGTTGGATTAGGATTATTTTTTTTAAATATTTCAAAAACTGTAGCAATTTTTTTCATCAAGTTCATCTTAACTGTCTTATTCTTAAGATTATATCTTATATAAAAGGATGATGCAATTGTTGAAAATAAAATATATAGCTTCTATTCTTCCTCATCATCATAGTTTATATATAAATTCTCAAATCTAGTACATTTACCAATAAAAGTTAATTTAACTGTATCTGTTGATCCACTGCGGTTTTTTGCAACATTTACTTCTGATAAACCTTTTTCCCTACTGTTTGGATCATAATAATCATCCCGATATAATAGCATTATTATATCAGCGTCTTGTTCCAATGCACCAGACTCACGGAGATCAGCAATATTAGGTCTTTTATCTTGGCGATTTTCAACATCACGATTTAATTGTGATAATAATAAAATAGGAACACTTATTTCCAAAGCTAACGCTTTAAGTGAACGAGATATATCTGCTAATTCTTGTGCTCGGTTAGAATTTCTACCTTCTCTTAAAGATGACATAATTTGCACATAGTCAATTACAATTAAGCCTAAACCTCCTAATTGTTCCTTTAGTCTACGTGCTCTTGCACGCAAATCAATCACATTAATTCCAGGCGACTCTGCAATATGTATTGGAGCATTACGTAACTCATCAACAGCTAAATATAAATCATCCATTTCTGCATGAGTTAAATCACCACGCTTAATTTTACCTTGATCTACTCTGGATGCTGAACTTAATAAACGCTGTACCAACTGTTCTCCAGTCATTTCAAGTGAAAATATTGCAACAGGTAATTTATTTTTTAAGGCAACATTTTCAGCAATATTAAGTGCGAAAGAAGTCTTTCCCATTCCAGGTCGTCCAGCAATGATAATTAGCTCACCTCTTTGCAGACCTGAAGTCAGTTTATCTAAATCATAATAGTGGGTTGCAATACCAGTTACTGCATTTTTATCTTCACGTTGTGACATTATTACAATACGCTCAATTACTTGCCCCAGCAATTCTTTTAAATCAACAAACTGTCTATTGTTACTATTCAAATCTTTAATTTTAAATATTTTTTGTTCAGCTTCATCTAATAGAACATCAACATTTCTATTATCTGAAGTATAAGCTAATTCAGTAATATCATTACCAGATCTTATTAGTTCGCGTAAAATAAAACATTCGCGGATAATTTCTGCATAACTACGAATATTACTTGATGAGCTTGTTGCTTCAACCAAACTATTTAAGTATTCATGACCACCTATATATTCAAGATGGTTCTCTTTTTCTAATGATACAGCTAGTGTCACTGCATCAATATTTCTACGTTGGGTTTTTAATTTAACGATATGTTCAAAAATTATTTGATGTTCTTTACGATAAAAGTTTGCTTCATTAACTATTCCAGCAATATCAATATAAGAGCTTTCATCAAGCAAAATACATGCTATTAACATTTGTTCTGCTTCAATAGAATGAGGTGGTGTCTTTAGTAAAGAAATTGAATTATTTTGTGCTGCTATTGCTTCCATCTTTTTTAAAATATATCCTTCCTCTTTCTGATTTGGGTAAATTCTTCTAACTCATTTAAATAGTCTGATTTATATACATTTTGTTTCAAATTACAACGTAGAAAAGGATTGGTCTTTAGTTCCAATTCAAGATTTGTAGGTAATGTTATTCCATTATTAGATCGAATATCTTCTACTTGTTTAATTCTATTTATAATATCTATATTATTAGGTTCTATAGTTATTCCGAATCTTAAATTACTTAGTGTATACTCATGTGCAGGATAAATAAGTACATTATTGTTTGATTTATATAAATTTTTTATTTTTACTATTGATGTATACATTAAATTATAGTCACCCGTAAATACCCTACCACACCCACCTGCAAATAAAGTATCTCCACAAAATAAGTGCTTATCATTTAGTAAGAAACTAACGCCATCCATAGTGTGCCCAGGTGTTGCTAAAACTTTTATTGAGACTTCTGGTAAAATTTCTATTATATCTAAATCTGAAACCGATATTGTTGCATAGCAATTTGCTCCATAGATTGGAACATTACCAAAATAATCTAATAAATTAGCAACACCACCAATATGATCAGGATGGCTATGTGTTAATAAAATGCAATTTAATTTCAAATTATTTATTGTGATATAATCAACTACTTGAGCTGACTCACCTGGATCAATAACAATAACATCATCGTTATTTTTAATGAGCCATATATAATTATCCTTAAACGCTTTTAGGTATTTTATTTCAATCATGACAAAATTTACCGACTTACAAAAATGGTTTTTGGAAACAGATTGCGGACGTTATATTTTATATCACGAGAGATTATTTTACCATAATGTTGTTAGTCGTGTATTTGGTTATTACTCTTTACAAATTGAGTTTCCTCAAATTCATTTTCTACAAGGTAATAAGATAACTAGTAAATATATCTTAAACCATGATATTAAAAGCGAACTAACCTTCTTACCTTTTGCTGAAAATAGCATCGATTTAATAATTTGCCCACATATTCTAGAATTTACTAATAATTACCATCATTTGTTACAGGAATGTTATAGAATATTGATTCCAAATGGTAAAATTATATTTACCTGTTTCAATAATGGTTCAATCTTTAAGCCTATACTTAAAAGTTATACTATCTTTAAAAATACTAATTTTATTAATTTAGATATATTAAAAGCACAGTTAAATACATTGAACTTTAATATTGAAGAAGGAAAGTTTCTTTGTTATGTGCCTCCTTTTAATAATAAAAAAGTCCTGGCTAAATTATCATTTATGGATAAAATTGGCGACCGATGGATACCCACAATGGCAAGTATATTCACTCTAATTGCCACTAAAGAATTGGTTATACATAATTTAATTCAATCCAACTTAAATATGAATAAACTAAAAAAAACCATTCGATTAGGAGCTACTACAACATGCTAAAAAACATAGTCACAATATATACAGATGGGGCGTGTAAAGGTAATCCTGGAATCGGTGCTTGGGCTGCAACACTTGAATATCAAGGTCATAAAAAGGAAATCTCTGGAGTTGTACTTGATACAACCAATAACAAAATGGAATTAGCTGCAGTTATTGAAGCATTAAGATGCATAAAATGGCCATGTAGTATCATTATCTATACAGATTCACAATACGTACAAAAAGGCATGACAGAATGGATAACTAACTGGAAACTTAAAAACTGGAAAAATGTTAAAAATGCTGATTTATGGCAGCTACTTGATCAATTAGCACAAGAGCATCAAATTACCTGGCATTGGGTAGAAGGTCATTCTGGTAATCCCGGTAATGAATATGTTGACTATCTATGTAATCAAGCGATAAAAAACTATAAATGAACTATCCCAGCTGCAAAGCAGTAACTTTTGTGGTTAGAGTGGACCAATATAGATTATCTAAAAACACTTTCTTCATGATAAGTATCCCCATTTTTGAAATAGATCTTTGAATTCAGGCTTAGATTGGTTAATCAAAAAAAATAAATATTCTGGCGCAATATCTAAAGTACCGTTTAACCAGGTAATACCCCCCCATTTTTCCAAATGGACATTACGAAAAATTTCTTTATCTTTAAGAGGAGCAAATACTGTGCCATCTTCAGGTAAGTCTTTAAGATCAGCTATACCATCAGTTCCATTATCCATTATCAAATTGTAATGCCAATTTATAATCTTCAGTATATTTACAAGATTTTATATGTAACATAATACTACTCTAGTGGTACAATAGTTTTAAGTTATGAAATATTCTACCATTTTTACATACTTTTATGCTAGCCTATACAATTAAGCTAGCATAAAAATTAGAGATAACCGTTACCAGATTGAAACTCTATCCTGTGGTTTTATATACATTTTATCTCCTGGTTTTATATTGTATGCTTTATAAAAGCTATCTTGATTACTTAAAGCACCATTTGCTCTAAATTTAGGTGGCGAATGCGGATCTGTTTTAAGATATACAAGTGCTTGTTTATCTCTAATTTTCATACACCACACCTGTGCCCAATTGGCATATAAACGTTCATACCCAGTCATTCCATCAATAATTGGTGCTTTTTTACCACCTAAAGATAAGTAATAAGCTTTATATGCGATTGATAAGCCAGAATTATCAGCAATATTTTCACCTAAGGTTAATTCGCCATTGACATGATATCCCTTAATTGGACTATAACTATTATATTGTTTAACTAATTGTGCAGTTTTAGCTTTAAAATTTTTTCTATCTGAAGATGTCCACCAATTCCTTAAGTTACCTTGGTCATCATATTGACTACCTTGGTCATCAAAGGCATGGCTTATCTCATGACCAATTACAGCACCAATACCACCATAATTAGCTGCATCATCAATATTTGGATTGAAAAATGGTGGTTGTAATATCGCTGCAGGAAACACAATTTCATTAAACTCAGGATTATAATAGGCATTTACTGTTTGCGGGGTCATTGCCCACTCGCTTCTATCTATTGGTTTACCTAACTTATTAACGTTTCGATTATATTCAAATTCACTAGACCTAATTAAATTACCAATTAAATCATCTTTTTTAATTATTAATTTACTATAGTCACGCCAATGATCAGGATAACCTATTTTTAGCATCATATTTGCTAATTTCTTTTTGGCTTCTTTCTTAGTCTTTTTACTCATCCAATCAAGTGATTCAATGCTAATATCATATTCTTCAATTAAATTAGCTACTAGTTTTTTCATTTTTACTTTACTTGACTCGGGAAAATAATCTTGTACATATAATTTCCCTAATGCAAAACCAAGATTACTGTTCACAAGTCCAAGTGCTTGTTTCCATCGTGGTGTATCTTTTGGTATACCGCTTACAACTGTTCCATAAAAATCAAAATTTTTATCATGATAATATTGAGATAAATCGCGAGCATAAGCATTTAGAATGTGCCATTTGAAATATATTTTCCAAGTTGAAAGTGGCGTGTCATTAATAATTTCATTTAAGCTTTTTAAATAGCTAGGCTGACTTACGATTAAATATTTTATACGATTTTTTAATTTACTTGTAGATAAATAAGAATCCCAATTGTAATCAGGCATTAACTGCTTCAAATCTTTTATTGGAACATTATTGTATGTCTTGATTGGATCACGATTTTCAACATTACTCCACTGTGCTTTAGCTAATTTAGTTTCTAATTGAACAATTTGTTTTGCATCAATTACCCCATTCTTATCACCTGAATGTGTTAACATTTCAGAAATATAAGTTTCATATTTATTCTTTATTTGTTGCAAATTATTATCTTGACTCTCTATATAATAATCTCTATCTGGTAAGCTTAAACCGCTTTGTACGAGATCTGCAACTACAACTTTAGAATTTTTGGCATCTTGATGAATAGATAGACTATAAGGAGTACTAACTCCAATAATATCTAGACTTGCAATAACTGTTGGAATTTCAGCTTTTGAGTTAATATTATCAACTTTAGAAAATAATGGTAGTAATGGTTTTAAAGCTAACTTATTCAGCTTTGATTCATTCATGTAACTATTATATAGATAGACTATTTTTTGTTCATTAGAATTATCTGCAAGATTTTTGGCTTTTCTTAGGTTAATTATAATCTGGTGTAACTCTTTAATATTACTTTCTGATAATTGCTGAAAAGTTCCCCATGAAGACTTATCATTTGGAATATTAGCTGTCTTTAACCATTTCCCATTCATATAATTATAAAAGTCATCTTGTGGACGAGCTGATTTATCAATGTTGGTGAAACTAATTCCACTTGATAATGTAATAGAGCTACTAACTACTGCATTTGCCATATTCCCTCCACTACTAATTAGTACTAATCCTAATATTGAAAAAATAGATAATTTCATATGTTAATAACCTCATCAATAATTTTTAATGTGAATTACTCATCGTCTTTCAATCATGGGCTTTGTCATTGGTTATAAAACGCTCACGATAAAGCATATAGTCCCTGGCGTCACGTTTTATATCGTCATTTCGACTCCAGAATTGAAATACTTCGAGTATATTTTTAGAAGTCGTTTTATAAAGAAAAAATTTTAGTAATGCATATAAAAAACTGCAAAGATACTCCTGCAATAGAAATCAAATAATAGAATAAATATGTAGACAATTATTCAGCTATCTTAATTAGCCATATTGTTATATTGCATTAACTAGTTCCGAGATTTTAGCATAAGTTTAATAAATATTAGTTAAAATCAAATACTCTTAAAAATTTAGCTGGAATTAGTCTAGCATATCCTAAAGCTACTGCTTTTTCAATCAAGGATTTGGTAGAAAGCATACTTAATTTAAATTTGACACATAAGCTTTCAGCAATTATTTTTAAAATATACGATCTTGAAAATCCGAGTAAGTCACCAATCTCCTTCTGAGTCAGCCCAGCTAATAGCATGAATAACACTACCTCTTCTTGTTCATTAAGCTTAATAGCGTTATTTGCCACCTCTATCATATAATTGTTAGAATTATTACTTTTAAAATAGGTTTCAATTATATCACGATGAGAAAACAGTTTTAAATTAATATCAGCATGTTTCTCTTCAGTAATTTCACTATTAATAGCTGATTTAATGTCAACAATAGAAAAATTCACCATCTCTTTATTAAAAGTTTCTTGCAATCTTTCTGGAATAAACCTAGTATATTCTAAAGCAATAGCTTTTTCTATTAGAGATTTAGTAGAAACCATATTTAGATTAAACTTTATGCATAAACCTTCAGCTATAATTTTTAAAATATAAGTTCTAGAAAAGCCAAGTAAATCCCCAATCTCTTTCTGAGTAAGACCAGCTAATAACATAAATAAAACTAGTTCTTCCAGGATATTTAAATCTCTATTTTTATGAACATCTTTAGCTGTTGCAATATTGATATTTTTATCCTTAAAATATGCTTCAACTAAATCGCGATGAGAAAATAACTTTATTTCATTATAATTTTTTTTAATATCTAAAATTTCTATAAAAGGGTTAATATGATGTTTGTTATTTGAAATATATTCCTGAGTTTATTATCAATTAAATTATATAAACTTAATTAATAAATACTGCAAATAAATATTTTATACTAATAGTTATATATTTACACCTACCATTCTATTTTACTAGAAAAATAAACCAATCTCTATATTATCAAGATAATATAGGAAAACAATTATAGCAGATTCAGAATGTAGAGTTTCCAATATTAACTTAATTTGGAGTTAGATATAAAAAAACTCCCTATAGTTAATTTATTAAAAATGCTTTGTATTAATTATTTTATAGGGAGTAATTTAAAATATACTATTTAATATTGGTAAATAAATTTTAATTAAAATCTTTCATTACCATAGTTGGAGGGTTTGCCATAGAGCAAGATGTTTTAAGATCGTCAGAACTCACCTGTTTAAGCAGACCACCTAAATCTTTATCTACTACATACATAAACATCTTACATGTATTATCAATTACAGATAAATATTGTCCATCTGGATCTATTGACATAGTCAATGGCGTATTTGGTACAGAATGATTTGCCGTCTTTGTTAAGAGTCCTGTATCTTTATCAATGCTATAAGTGGTAATATTACTGCCTGTATTTACATAAAGGTAGCCACCTTGAGGATCCATAGTCATATTTATTACAGGCAATTTTAATTCAGTATCAATCGACTGTTTTTGCGTTAATGAGCCATCTGTATTTATAGCAAATGTAACTATATTTTTTGTGTTTTGGTTATCTACATAAGCATATTTTCCTTCTGTATCAATCACAATATTATGTGCATTTTCACCACCCGAATTAGTAGTTGGCAAAGCCAATTTAGCTAAAGAACCTGTTGTAGAATCTATAACATAACCTGTAATAGTATTATAGTTAGAATTAGTTATATAAGCATATTTACCATTTTGAGGATTAATTGCTATATCAAATTTTTGATCGTTTTCCTTATAATATCCATCATTAAAATCAACATCTCCTGTAGGGTTATTGATTTTATATGAATCTATAGTAACATCTCCATTTTTGAATTTATATAGTTGGTACATGTAATTAAAATCACTATCACTCTTAGGATTTATAACAGTTTTACCATATATTGGATGATCGCCATACGTACAACGGCTGTTAATAGGACCTAATGTTAGTTCTCCAGAAGAAGAACTAACAAAATCAAGAGCTTGAATTATATTACGCATGCATAATAAATTAGGATCAACGCCATTACCTCTTACAAATAAATATTTGCCTAAAGGATCACTTATTAATTTAACGGATACTGATGGAGTAGCAGCATAAGCATATCTATAACTAAATGCAGGTATTTGTTTATCCGTGCCAAATATTTGATTTACCTTATCAAAACTAATCATATGTATTTTAGTGTCTAGTATTCTTTCATTCCAATATCCATCAATAAAAGGATAAAGCGCATATAGCACTATAGCACCTTTATTTTGTTTTCTAGTAACAGTAACTGTGTAAGTTGCAGTACTTTCATTTGCTGCAGTTACCACATACTGTTTAGGTCCTTTGCTAAAATCAACTACTGAGGACTCACTTTTTTGTTCAATATCATCTACAGTTACTTTTACCCCATTTGTAATAAACACAGGGGATAATGATGTTAAATCACTACTAATAGGCAAGTCACTTACTGTTATTGTTTTGTTTGCCTGAGAAATAATACCATTTACACCGTTTATTGAAAAGCTTTCTATTTTATTTTGAGTACTTGACTCAATTTTTACTTTTACTGTATAGTCTAAAGAGTCATTATTACGAGCAATCACTTTATAAATTAATGGCTGTTTAGTAAAATCAACGAAATCGCCACTATTTTGTTTAACACCATTTAATAATACCTGATTCCCTGTTGTTTTAAATTTAGCAATTAATGATTTTAAATTTGTATCATAAGGTAAACGAACCGTTACATTTTGACCATCGATTATACCTTCATAAGTCTTGCTACCATTAGGTACTACAACTGAATATTTAGTTAGTGTTTTTGTTGCGTCTGAAATTACCGTCACAAAATAACTTTCTGTACTAGTATCTTCTGCTGTTACTATATATTTTATCTGATTAGTAAAATTATTGGCGGTCTCTCCGCTTACTTGAGGTATTCCATTTACCGTTACTTCTTTACCTGTAGTAGTAAATACTGCCTTTAACAATTGCAGGTTTGTCTCAGTTCCCATATCAACAACAATATTATGCTTATCCTCAAACTTACCTGGAACTTGTACACCATTACTATTTAGCAAAGAATAAGCAGTTATTTCTTTAGAGGATTCTGTATTATAATTAACAGTTACAGTATAATTTCTAGAAATGCTTCCATCAGCAGATTTTATTGTATAAATTACTGGGTTTGCAAAACTATTTGATGAGTTACCACTATCCTGTTTTACACCATTTACATATACTAATGCTGTTTTATCACTAGTTTCAAAAAATACTAACCTACTTGCTGTAGCTAATTGTCCTCTTAAATCAACTTTAATAGAATCACCATCTATTATTCCATCTGCTAGATTACCACGGTCATTGCGTAGCTGAAATCTTGTAAAAGCTAATTCATTAGAAGCAAATGAATTGGCTTTTAACAAATTGTTCTGTTTCACTACAGCTGATACTGAAGCAATATCCATCTTTGATTCAGAAGATGGTAAATTCTTTACTTGGCTATTATTGGATCCAGATGAACCAGCTGAACATGCCATCAATATATAACCAATAAAAAATGCAAATACCCAGAAAAGTAGTTTGTTTTGTAGTGCTTTCATCTTTGTTTTCTTCCTGTACTAAATAATTAATTTTTCATATAACAGTAATTTTATCCGAAACTAACAAAAAAAGAAACGTAATTTTGGGGAGTTTCTAACTTTTATAGGTGTCATAAATGACACTATAAATTAAATAAATATTAAAATATAATATCCTATGTGTTATTATTTTTTGTAAATTATCAGCAATATATGAATATATACAATCAACAACGCATAAATTTATATAAGTTTATAAAATATTCAATTGCACAATTATTAAAATTATAGAATGTAAATACAAAAAATATAAATAACACAATTCCCCTTTAGTGTTTACCGCTAATAAATGGACATATAATCAACTTTTAAGAGCAATTTATAAAAAAATTTAGCTATATTTCAAAAAACTCCCCAAAATTACGATTTTATTTTGTTAATATCCATTATAATTTCGGTATGGTTAATTTTTAAAGGTGTCAAAAATGTTACCCCCACAATCCAGTAATTTTACTTTGCAAGATGTTACAATACAAATAGGAAATGCATTACAACAGCAAGAACAAGACTTAACTCTACAGTTACAGCAATTGCAAAGTCAACCAAATGCTTCTGAACAACAACTTGCTATTTTTCAAGCAAATTTAACTACATGGAGTAGTTTATTAAATATGGAAAGCTCTATAATAAAAACTTATGGAGATACTATGAAACAAATAGTTACCAATATGGGTGCTTAATTCATCATCTAAAGAGGACAATATTATGAATTTAAATACAGACAATAACATCTCTAGTAAAAGAGATCTTTCATACAATGATAGCGAATTTTTAAACAAGGTAAATACCGATAATCAGCTATTAGGAGAATTAAAAAAGGCTGACAATGGAGAAACAATAAAAAAATTAACTAGCGAATTGGAAAAAATGCTTGAAGAAAGTAAAGCAGACTCTTCTAAATTGGATCAAGCAAAACAAATAATAGCGAGCATAAATGATGGTAATGCTACAGATGAACAATATCAAAAATTAACCCATTTATCAGAAAATTTAGATACAAATCACTCTAAAGCTGATACCCTTCCTAGTAAGCTAACTACACTTACACATGAATTTGTTGAGTCTAGCAGTAGTGAACTTAAACAACTTGCTAATGCTGTTAATACTCAAGCTGAAGATCAAGAACGCATCAATTATCGTATGAATTCTATTGCTATGCAATATAAAGACTATATGAATAACCAGTTATTTAATAGCAGCGGTTTAGCAAATGGTTTAAATTCAATAGCTGGACTTTTAAATGATGATAGTGTATCAATTACAATAATAATTTTATTGGTAATGCTTTATGCTTCGGAAACGGATAAAAATCTGGCAAAAAGTATAATGAAGGATATAACAAGAAACCAAAAAAGAACAAAATTTCTTAGTGATGAGGCCCTAGCTGCTTTCCAAGGTTTAAATAATTTATATCCTGGCACTGATCCAATAACAGGTAAAGATTTAACTGATGACTTATACCAACTTTATTATAATGCGTTTTACGATGACAGCATAAAAAATGATCCCAGATATGACAAAATTCGTGAGGATTTAGCTCCTTTAAAAAAACAATTAGACTCATTAGCTGGTGATGATCCAAATAAACTTAAAATCAAAGCTTCATTTACATCAGTGATGGAGCAGTTCTTTGGTGAAGTGAATCAACATTTAACTTCAGTTGGTGCAAGCACAATAGGGAAATTCAAAACTAAAACTGATACCGATGGCGTGACTTATTTTGTAATAGACACCGCCACGCTTAACTCAATTACTACTGGAATTCAAACTGGTGTGAATGTTGGCAGTAGTGTTGCTCAAGAAATGTTTATTAAATCAAATAGTGCAATGGCAGATTATCAGGGGAAAATTCAAGCATCAGCAAAAATTATTGATATTCGTTCGCAACTATTACAAGCTATATTTAGATAAGGAGAAATAATTATGACTACTCAAGTCCAAAATACTTTTCAACCGCTTAGTCCCTCAAAAAAAATTGTTGTTGAAGCACCGGTTAATAATACTGGTTTATCAGATACAGAAATTGAAAATTTAAAATCTGAATGCCATGCTAATATTTTAAATCAATTAAAATTTCTTGATGATTTATCATCAATTACTGATGTTGAAACATTAGCACAAGTAGCAACTAATATAATTGCTACCGGTAAAGATGAGTTAGATAATATACAAATAGATAGCAAAGAAGCTCAAGCGATAAAACAACAAGCACTAACAATCATTGATGACAGCTTAACATTTTTAAGTGCTGCACCAAGATTAAATGCAAATGAAGTTATCATGCATAGTTCAAAGTTACAATCTGATTCTCAAAAAAACTTTAATGCATTAGAAGCTACTGTAGGTAGCTTTGCAGAAAACGAAGCTACCGAAGAATATAGCAACATAAACCTTCTATTGATGTCTGCTATAGTAGCAATTGGTATGATACAAATTGCTTCTATCACAGCAAAATTGATTGGTCTTTTAAGTAATCGTTTAAATGACATATCAACGACTTTGGGACAAGCCAACCAAGGTTTTACAAAGTTACAAAGTATTTATCAGGATGCTCTTAACCAACTTAATAAAAAAGAAGCAGAAGATAAAAAATCATTAAGTACTCAAATTAGCTGGGATACTGCAATGCAATATCAAGGTGACGGTTGGAGAGGTGATGGAAATGGAAATTTAATACTTGATGGAGATGATATACCAGATCTTTTCAAAAAATTTGCTAAACCAATAAACAATGGCAAATCTTACGTAATTTCTCAGGATGATTTA
The DNA here is from genome assembly GCA_046336365.1 of Neisseriaceae bacterium. Classification (GTDB taxonomy): domain Bacteria; phylum Pseudomonadota; class Gammaproteobacteria; order Burkholderiales; family UBA11063; genus Aquella. Next base: position 6,507 of record JBKDHQ010000133.1, on the reverse strand, counting down.
AAAAAGGCTATTGCATATGTTTCTCAAGAACTTGCGTTGGTATTACCAAGTAAAAATAATAAAGACAATGGGGAGTATGGGGAGTTTTATAGTACTTATAGCGAGGCCACTGGTAATAATATCGAGAATAATGCACTTATCAGTGCAACGACGAATAAGATAAAGGCAGTTAGTGATTTAATTAATACTAATGCAAATAAAATTTCACTTTTACAAAGTAATACACAATCTCCAGCTCGAGATTTTGAACAATTACTGAATTTATTTACTCAAGTGTTATCGAAATTATAATACTCAGCATAACGTTAAAAAATATCATTATCTGATTATTTAATTTATGGTAACATTATTAAATTAATATAGAACTATAAGGAACATATCATGACAAATACTACTAATACTAAAAGCTACAAAGAATGTATTAATAATACACAATATAATGATAGTATGGGTGTAAAAGTTAATTCCAATGAAACAAAAGATTCTTTAAAAAATACTAAAGCAAAACCCTGCTATATAGTAAAAAAAGAATTAGTAACAACCCCAGTGGAGCAGTCAGATGGATATGTTCCTGAATCTATTAATAATATATATAGTATAACTATAGTAAATCAAGAAATAAAAAATAAGTTAGAGCAACTATTATGTTATGTACAATGTAATCCCTATATAGAAGAGACTTTAACTTCTGGATCAAGCAATTCTAAAAAGGTAACTGAACTAACCATAGCCGAATTATATGATTATGCTCATACCTATATAAATAACTTAACTAATATAGAAGTATTACAAAATAAGTTCAAACAAATAATAGATGATTTTATTCAAACAAATACAGTTAATACATACAACATATCTAATACAGACAATACAGCTAATACAGACAACAACACATCTAACACAAATACATCTAATGCTTCTGATATAAACCCATTTGTGAATCAAATGGTTGTTGCATTATTAAACTTTTTACTTTATACAGTGCTAATAACACAGCTTGATGCGGCTGACAATCAACAAGTAGCATTTTTAAAAATAAGTGTTACAAACGCTAAACTTGTACAAAATACAGCAACAGTTGGATTAGATCTAGGTCTAGATGCATTTTCTCAAGCTATTGCTGGTGCAAAACAACAGTTTTGGGCATCTTTGACTAATGCAGCTGGTAGTGCAGTTCAAGCAGTTACAGACTATGCGGCCTCACAAGGAGAAAATAGCTTAAGCCACAAAGCTTTGAAAGAAAGTCAAATTGAACAAGCCGGCTTGAGTAATAAAACAAGTGACATTGAACAGTCTATACGTGCAAATACAAGTGCTGATCAAGTGATTAAAAACCATATAGAAAATACAACAGACTTACCGCAAAATCTCCAGAGGGCTAAAGATACTGCAAAGGAAAAAGCAGATAAAGATCAAAAGCAAAACGAAATTATAAATAAATTAGGGGAAAAACATGAAGATTTCGATAAATATATTGAAAAAACATCAGAAGTCAGAAAATCATTGGAAACCAAAATTGAAGAACAACAACAAAAGTTAGATAAGTCTAAAAAAGAGATGGATGAATCTAGTGTTAAGTTCAGAGATCATCAAATAAAAGGTGATGATAATCTAGAAAATTCAACTCCAATTTCTATACAAGACTCTAAATATTATGACAAAGAAATAAGAAATATAAGAAATAATGAGCGTGAATTATTACAAAAAGAGGCAAAAGCTATAGTAGAGCTTGAGAACCTTAAAGAAAAATATAGGATTGAGGATGAAGGTGATTCGTTAATTAGAGAATTACATGATATAGCAAAAACAGGAGAACTTGGTGAAGGACGTCCTAGCAATAGTAATGCGAATAAATTAGATAAATTATCTCAAAAAATAAAACAAGCTGAGGATAATTTAGAAAGAATAGAGACTCTAAAAAAATCATATGAGAAACAAATAGAAAAAATTAGAGCTCAGAAAAAAGTTGCGACTGAAAAAGTTGATGATAAAGCAATTAAAGCGGCATTAGATAAATTAGATTATAGGGATGGTAAAATTAATAAACTTTTATGGCAAGATCCAAACGACCCTAAGAAATATGTTGCTATTATTAGAGAAGGGCAAGAACTAAATCTATATACTGAAAAAGGGTTATTAGTTACGCTAGATAAGATGACCTCAGGTTCTACTTTAGTAGCTGAGTTTAAGAAAAAAATGAAAGACCCATTATTTTTAGTTCAAAATTCTAAATTAATAAATGATCATTATCAAGCTCCGCCAGCTCCTCCAGGTTCACAAGCTTCAGTAAAACATAAGTACGAACTTAGATTAGCTCAAGCTAAAGCTAATATTGGTCGTCTAAAAAATTTTGAAGATATAAATAGTGGTGATTATAAATTATCTTACTCTAAAACAGATGAAAATGGTAATTATGAATCTGGTTTACTATATCCAAAAGATGGCAAACTCATGGCGCGCTTGAGAATAGTAGAATCAGATCCAACAACTGGTTTGCGTAAATCACCAGTTGAGTATGATATTGAAATCAACAACAATGAGCTTCTTGTATATACAAAAAAAGCATGGAAAGACCCAGTTGCTTTAAGAGAACATAGTGAAGCCATAATGCCATTTTATAAAGAATTGAAGAGTAAATCTGCTCCGTTAAATAACAGCGAAAAGAAATTGGTAGGAGTGTTTGAGAATACCATGGAAAGCTCTTTGGAATTGCAATCTCTTTTGGATAGTGCGCGTTCATTTAATCAAATAGTTGATAAATTTCAAGAATCTAAAACATTTGTAAAGAATGGCGGTGTTCTTACACAGAAAGATGAGATTGAACAAAGCAAACTGCAACGAAAACTCGAGATAGGTAGAGCATTAGGTAGAGTAGCATTTGCGCTTGGTCAAGGCTATAGTGGATTTGGTACAGCAATTTCCCAACAATATCAAGCAGAAAGCCAGTTAAATCAAACAGTAGCAAGACTTTATAGTGAATCTATGAGCAGTAATCAACAAGAATTGCAGCAATTAATTAATCAATTATCTCAAAATATTGTTGGTCTGTTATCATCAGCATTGGATACTGTATCAAAAGAATTCCAAATACTAGAACAGGCTTTAACACTTCGTAATTAATTGTGAACTATTACAATTGCATAATTGAATTTTTATTGGATAATATATGACACAAAGACAAAATAAAAATGATCGCATAGATGATTTATCAGAGTTAGATGATGATGATTTTGATTTAGAACATGATGATGATACAGATTTGGACGATTTTTCTGATACAGAAGAGGATACATCTGATTTAGAAGATGATTCATACTTAGAAGATGATATTTCTGATTTAGATAATGCCTCTGATGTAGATAGAGTTTCAGATAATAGTTCTACTTCAGTTAATTCTACAAATTCAGCATTATTAGATGATAATGATATAAGTCTAAATTTAAATTGTGAGATTGGTAGTATCAATATGAGTTTGGCCCAAATTTCCAAGCTAAAATTAGGAGACATTATTGAATTTGTGCCCTGGCCTAGTCACGTTAAGTTAACTCTTAATGGAAATTATTTCGCCCAAGGTGAATTAGTAGAAGTAAATGGCATGTTAGGGGTAAAAATTATCTCTAAACGTGCTAAATGAATTTCTTAGAAATAATGAAAAACATTTATTACAAATATAATTATAGGAAAAAATATGACAGCTCCAGTTGCCGTTAATCCATTAGCTGATAGTTTAGTGAATAATACCGGCTCACTTGAAATGGTATCTAACAATAAGTTCACTAGTCTATTAGAGATGGGAAGTAATCTAATTGATAATATAAATATAAGTCATCAATTTTTACAACAGGTTATGTCTAGTACACATATTCCTAATGCTAATGAGTTACGTAAAATACAGGATACTGTAGAAGAGTTGACTATATCAAGCCAATTATTAAGTAAAACTGTATCAGTAGCAATAAAAGACTTAGATACCTTAATTAGAATACAATAAGCAAGGCTAAATACACAAATGGCAGAAGAAAGCGGTGGAGAAAAAACAGAACAGCCCACCCCCAAGAAATTAAGAGATGCCCGTGAAAAAGGCCAGGTGGCGCAAAGTAAAGAAATGACAAGCTTGTCATCTGCAATCATATTAATTGCAGGTATTGTTATGTTTAGTAGTCACTTATTTAAGGGGTTTTTTGATAGCTATGCAGTCGGTCTAAGCTTAATAAACACTAATATCGGTTTTAGTAAGATTATTGGTGTAGCATTTGAAGTTCTAAAATCCACTATGGGTTTTGCACTAGTTTTGATTATAATTGCGTCCTTTGTTTCTCTACTAGTTAATCTAATCCAAATTCGAGGAATTGTGCTTAATAAAGAATTTCTCAAATTTGACATGAACCGTTTAAATCCTGTCACTAATTTTAAAAATATTTATGGACTTAAAAATTTTCTTAAATTTATACGTATAATCTTTGAAGCAACCATAATTACAATTACTTTAATAGTTATTATTAAAGGTGAATTAAGCAACATGCTTAAACTTTATCAATATACTATTAGTAATATTTTACTTTATATAGTCTTATTACTTGCCAAAATTCTTGGAGCTGTATTTATAATTATGGTCGTTTTTGCTATTATTGACTATATATTAGAAGCACGTAATTTAAATAAGCAATTAATGATGAGCCTTTCCGAAATTAAACAAGAATATAAAAATACAGAGGGTGATCCTGAGGTAAAGCAACGCCGTAAAGAATTACACCGCGAATTATTAGAAGATGATGTTGAATCTGGTGTAGCAAATTCAACCATGGTCTTAGCTAACCCAACTCATCTTGCTATTGTACTAATTTATCACCCACAACAATTTAAATTACCAATAGTCATAATTAAAGCAAAAGGAGAACAAGCTCAAAAAATCTTTGGTTATGCAAGAAAACATAATGTATTGATTTTTCGTGATGTGTGGTTAACAAGGCAATTATACGCTCTAGCAGAAGTTGGAAAATTTATACCACAAAGTTTATTTGCACATGTAGCAGACGCTATTGGCAAGAATCTACATGTATTACCCAAATTAGCACAAGAAATTAAAATGGCAAATATGCCAAAACCTGAAACAGTTAAAGCAATGCCAATTACACCTGCTAAAACTTTATCAGATACAACAATACATTAACTATTAAAACACTTTAACAAGGATAAGTTTATGGAAGACATTTTAAAACAACTTAGTAGTATATCAAATCCATCTAATGCCTCAAATACAATTAAGTTAAATGAAAAAGAATTAGACTATTTATATAATCTAGGAGTAAGATATTTTAAGTTAAATAATTTTAGCCAAGCTCTCCCTTTATTTCAAATTACTGTAGCATATGATAGCTCCAATATTGTATATTTAAAAGCACTTGCAGGATGTTTACAAGCGTTAAAAGAGTTTTTATCTGCTCATTTTATCTATAAAATAGCCTACATTATAGATAATAAAAATGATGAGTGTTTATTTTATAGTGGAGTATGCCTATATGAATTAGGGCAACTAGATAATGCTACCCAAGAATTTGATGCTTTCCTCTCTATAACAACCAACAAAGAATTATCTAAAAAAGCAAATCTTTACTTAGAAATAATAAATAAAAATACAGAGAATACAGATAATAATGATTAATTTATTCTATTATTTAAACTTATAATATATACTCGAAATGTATTTCAATTCTGGAGCAAAAATGACGATATAAAACGCGACGACATGGACTATATGCTTTATCGTGAGCGTTTTATAAGCAATGACAAAGTCCAGGATTGAAAGACGATGAGTATAGTTTACTAAAATTAGTTTAATTGCCAGAAAAGAACTAAGGCATTATTTAACTGTAACTTATTGGCTATCAAATTTTAATTACTTGATAGCCAATAATATATACTTATGTAAATTTTCTTATACCACAATTTTTCTTGTTTTTGGTTCTTTCACATATAATGAACTTAAAAATGCTATAAATAAAATCAATAACATTCCCAATAATATTAACGTTATATGTGGATAAATAGCACCAACTAAAGCACCGGATAATAGCCAGCCTAAAGCTTTTAAAGAAGTTACACTCCCTAATGCATTGCCTTGTTCAGATTCGGATACTGCATTTGAAATAAATACTAATAATACATTATACATCATGGCAATACCTAGCATTAACGGTACTACAGATACCCATGCTAACATAGGTGAATTCACAAAAATAATTGCAAATACTAGGGAAATTATACAAAGTATAATACCAATAATTAACATGATCTTATGCTGTAAAAATCTAAAAGCAACATGGATTACAAAAAATATTCCAATAGAAAAACATGCACCCAAAAAAGTTGTATAGTGAGCCCTGTTGTCAAGACCAAATTTAACCATTTCATAGAAATATTCACATAATCAAGCAGCTGTCTTTACAGTTACTGAATTTTCATCTAGTTTACAATAAACTAAATATTCTTTACCTAAATTTTGCTCTA
>JBKDHQ010000132.1:0-29055 GCA_046336365.1 Neisseriaceae bacterium | reverse complement strand
ATACAATATCTTTGAGTTGGCTTGCTTGCATATTGGCTCCTACAGTGAGTTAAAAGGTTTTGTCACCGTAAGTATAAGCCAACTCTATGTTTTAATGTTAAATTTTTAATGATCTAATTATATTTTGTCAGGTAGTAAGATATATAACAATACATACATTAGAAAAAATCCTTAATGCCTGACAAAAAGTAAGTAGATCTTTAAAAATTTAGGGATTAAAAAATAACATACTTTATATCTCGTACTATATAGTAAACATGCACTTAAAAGAAAAAACTACCACCTACCTACGATGCAATTTCTATATCATAAGCCTGGAAATTATGTTACAATTATTAAAATTTTTTTACACTTGACCTAATTTATAGGAGTTTAAAAATATGGAACTTTCTAGCACAACCATAAATAGAAATCCTAAAAAAACCAATCAATCTCAAATAGGCCTTTCGAATGAACAAGTTAAGAAACCTTCCAGGCCCCTATTCGCTCATATGCACGGGAATGTTGGGGAATTTAAGCAGACACTAAATGAAAGTATAAAACAAAAGATTTTGTATGATATGCAGACTACAGATGAAGACAATAGAAATATTATCTTTGAATTACATAATGTAATATATAGTATTGATACAAGAGATCCAATAACAACTTCATCATTTAATAGTTCTAAGGATATAGAAAAATGGTGTTTATTATTTTCTGATACTAAAACTACGCATGAAAAGGATACTAAGTTTTATACAATGATGCGTATAGATTCAATAGTTAATTTATATATTCAAAGTTCTAATATAAACAAAGTTAATAACCCAAAAACTCAAAAGCAAATTAATATTGAAACTGATATAATTCTATTAAATTCAGAACATATTAATTATAATGATGACTCCAACAAACAGCATGATAATGATACAGGACAGGATAGCAATACATCAATAGCTAGCAAACAGAAACATCCTTTAATTGAAAAAATAGAAAAAGCAAAACATGAAATCAACCTCATTAAACAAAATCAGGAAAGCAAAAAAAATTATAATAATATTGCAATTGGGTTTGCTGCTGGAAGTATAGTATGTTTCATCGCTTATTTTCTATCAGATATTATACCTGAATATGAAGTATCAGGAGATACGTTTTGGCCTCTTATTACTCTACAAGCAATAAAAAAACATCCTGAATGGACTTTTTATGCAAGTATTCCATATATAGCAATAGCTCTAATATGTAAGTATTTGGCAAATAATATTCCTGACTAATGCCATAAATGCAATTTCTAGCGTAATTTTATTGTAGATAAACTCAATAGGAGTAAAATAATACTTATTATCCAGAATCTAACGACTACCTGGTTTTCTTTCCAGCCTTTAAGTTCGAAGTGATGATGAATCGGGGCCATTAAAAAAATCCGCTTTTTTCGTAGTTTATAATAACCAACTTGCATCATTACTGATATTGCTTCTAATACAAATATACCGCCCATGATAGCGAAAGCTATTTCTTGCCTAACAATAATTGCAATTGTACCTAATGTAGCACCGATTGCAAGAGCACCAACATCTCCCATAAATACTTGTGCTGGATAAACGTTAAACCAGAGAAATCCCAGACAAGCTCCAACTAAACTACAACAAAAAACTACAATTTCATGAGCACCAGGAATATTCGGCAACAATAAATATGTTGCAAAAAATTTATTCCCAGCTATATAAGCAAAAACAGATAACCCAAGTGCTACAGTGATGATTGGAAAAGACACTAGTCCATCTAATCCATCGGTTAAATTAACGGCATTGGAACTACCAACAATGACTAAATAGGTTAGAACTAAAAAGCCTATAATACCAAAAGGATATAATAAATTTTTAGTAAATGGTATAACTATAAGATTGATTTCTGGTAATTTAATTAAATAACAAAGCATTAATCCAACACTTAGAGCTATTAGTGTCTGAAAAGCCATCTTCATCCTTGGTGATAGCCCTTTTGGATCTTTATATACAATTTTCTTATAATCATCAATAAATCCAATTGCTCCAGTTGAGATTAGTACAAAAAGTAATAACCAAATATAAGGATTGGTTAAATCCGTAAAAAGTAAATTGGTGATGGTAACCGTAATTATTATTAATACTCCGCCCATAGTTGGTGTACCTGTTTTAGCAAGATGCGTTTGCGGCCCATCATTACGTACTGTCTGACCAACCTTGAGACTAGCTAACCAAAGAATGACACGTTTTCCAACTAAAATTGAAAATAATAATGCAAAAAGACATGCAGTTAAAGCTCTAAATGATATATAATCAAATACACGAAAAGCCCCAATAAATTTTTCTAATAGGTGGGTGATAAATAATAACATATATTTTCCAATCTATACTAGATTATCAGCAATTTGCCATAACTTCATGGAATTTGATCCCTTAATTAGTAAGGTTGCATTACTAGGTAGGTTATCCTTACAATATTTAACTATCTCATCGTGACTATTGTAGTGAGTCCATTGTATTTGTTCTAAATTTTCTAATTTTTCTGCAATATATGCATTACCTGAAATAAAAGTTAGCTCACCGATTGTCAATAACATATCGATTTCATTTTCATATGCAAATTTACCAATTTCCATATGTTGATCAGATGAATAATCTCCTAATTCTGCTAGATCACCAAGGATAAGCCAGTGCGGCTTGGGCAAATTTTTTATTGCCAAAATAGCAGCTTTAACTGAATCAGGGTTAGCATTATAGCTATCATCAATAATTAATGCGCCATTAAAACATCTTCTTTGTTCTAATCTATGCTTATATGCAGTAAAAGATTCCAATCCTTTTACTATAGAGACAGTACTACAGCCTAATTGTAACGCTAACGCAGTTACCGTTATTGCATTTTGTTGATTATGATAACCTATTACTTGCAGATGTAATTTAATATCCCTATCTGGAGTTGAAATTATTGTATCTCCTACATCATTATATTCTTTTAGATAAATTCCAGAGGTTTCATCACCAAAATTCACTATCTTAACATTTTGCTGTTTAAGATTTTCTTGCCAAATATTAGAATATGGAATATTGTTATTAATTAAAGCTACACCACCTGCAACCAATCCATTATATATTTCACCTTTGGCTTTAGCAATATCTTCTAAACCTTTAAAAAATCCTGCATGAGATAATAAAACATTATTTACAACAGCAATGGTTGGCTTAGCTATTCTAGTTAGATAATCTAGCTCACCATGATGATTCATTCCCATCTCCAAAATAGCAACTTCGTGTTCACTATTTAATTGTAGCAATGTTAACGGCATGCCCCATTGATTGTTAAAGCTATTTTTTGAGGCAAGAACTTTCTTTTCACCATATTCAACTTTACAAACTTGGTAAAACATTTCTTTTATTGTAGTTTTTCCATTACTACCAGTTATTGCAACTATTGGAATATCAAACATATCTCGATATTTACTTGCTAATTGGCCGATTGCCTTTGTAGTATCATTTACTTTAATAAGATTTGGAAAATCAAGATTGCTTGTCTGATTGACAATCGCAGCACATTTGTACTTCGATAAAGTATCATACACATATCTGTGGCCATCATTACTCTCACCAATTATTGCAATAAACAGTGAACCAAAGATAACTTCTCTACTATCTATTACTACATTAGTAATTATAAATGATGCATCTGAATTACTGGATAATTCACCATCACACATTGAAGATGCCTGTTCTAAGGTTAGCTGCATACAGTTATTCTTTCATTAGAAATCATTATCTAGTGCTAGTTTAGCTTCCCCAAAATCTGAGAAATAATGCCTAACTCCATTTATTTCTTGATATTGCTCATGCCCTTTACCAGCAATGAGGATTATATCATTTTCTTGTGCCATTGAAATTGCATATTTAATTGCTTTTTTTCTATCCACTATTACTCTAAAACCACTTGCATCCATAGGAACACCACGTAATATTTCATCAATAATAGAAGATGGGTCTTCCGTTCTAGGATTATCGCTAGTAATAATTGCATAATCAGAATTCTTGACTACAATCTCACCCATTATTGGACGCTTTGATCTATCTCTATCTCCACCACAACCAAAAACACAAATGATTTTGCCACGATTTTCTATTTGACGCAAGCTTTGCAAAACATTGTATAGTGCATCCGGAGTATGCGCAAAATCTACTATAACTAATGGTTGCCCTTTTTTAAAAATAGTATCCATTCTACCTGATATAGGCTTTATAATGTTAATATACTTTGCGATATCCGTTAATGGAAAACCATCTAATATAAGATAAGCGGCTACAGCTAATAAATTATAAACATTAAATCTTCCAATTACACTTGCTTTTATTTCTATTAATTCTAAGTTATATTCTAAAATAAATTTAGTCCCATTCAAACTAATAGAAATATCTTTAGCTATAACATCTCCTGAATTAATACCATAAGTAATTATTTTTGCAGAACTATTACTTAATTTTAACTCATTGTATAGTCTTCTTCCGTATTGATCATCTGTATTAATTATTAACCTTTTTATTTCATGCCAATAAAAGAGACTACGTTTTGCATTATAGTAATTCTCTAACGTTTTATGGTAATCAAGATGGTCTTGTGTAAGATTAGTAAAGATAGCTGTTTCAAACTGTATACCATTTAGTCTGCCTTGGTCCAGCCCATGTGAAGATACTTCCATAGCAGCTAAATATACATTTTCTTTTACAAAGTCATAAAATAATTTTTGAATTGTGACAGGATCTGGTGTTGTTGAAGCATGATCTGCCATCAGTGGATAAATTCCAGAACCAAGCGTACCTATTACAGCTGCTTTTTGATTCATACTATTATATATCTGAGCTAACCATTGTGTTATAGATGTTTTACCATTAGTACCAGTTACACCTATAGTCTTTATGTGCTTAGAAGGATTACTGTATTTATAACTTGCTAGTAATCCAATGTATTCTCTTAAATTCTCGATTGAATAGTTATTATCCAATTTTAAACAAAATGGCCCTTCTTGTATAAGACATTTTACGCCATTTCGTATTACATCTGGAACAAATTTACGTCCATCACATTTATTACCTGGATATGCACAGAAAATACTTAAACTATCTGCTTTACGACTATCTATTTCTATGTTGTACTTTTGAATAAAATATCCCAGCTTTTCTACAAGCTGGGATATTTTATTATGATCTATTTTATCATTACAAGAGCTATACATATTCATTGTCACTCTAATTATTTGCTATATTTAGCCATTAAATTTACTATTGGAATTAATGGTTTGTTGGTTGAGGATTTTTATCTGGAATAATCCCCATTTCATGTAATGCAGGTTGTGCAATTGCAGCAAATACTGGCGCGGCAACTGCTGCACCATAATATCCACCTTTACGAGGCTCATCAACAGTAACAGCAATTATAAGTTTTGGATCTTTAGCTGGAGCAAACCCAACAAATGATGCATAATGCTGTTTATTTGAATAAACACCTCCAGTATATTTTTGAGCAGTACCTGTTTTACCAGCTGTAGTGTAATCATCAGTTTGAGCTGTTCTTCCCGTTCCATCAGTCGTTGTTTGAGATAAAATTTGTCGCATGGTCTCAGCAGTATTAGCCGATATTATTTGTTTACATTGAGAAGAATGATCTTCATTATAAAAAGTAATAGGTAATAAACAGCCATGATTAGTAAATACAGTATAAGAGCGTGCCATTTGCAATAAGCTAACAGATACTCCATAACCAAAACCCATCTCTGCTTGATCAATTGGATACCATTTTTTCCAGTTCCTAAGTATTCCTGTTGCTTCTCCAGGGAAACCTGTGCCAACTTTATGTCCAAAACCCATATCCTGGTAATATTGCCACATATCTTGTTTATTTAATTTTAATGCAATTTTTGAAGTACCTATATCGCTGGAATGCTGAATAATTTCCGATACATTCATCGAAGGGTATGCATGATCATCTTTTATAAGTTTAGTTCCCACATAGTATTGATGAGTATCAAATTGAGTACCTGGTTTAACAATACCTTCATCTAATGCTCTAGATACTAATATTGGCTTAATAATCGAACCTGGCTCATATATATCAATATTAGCTCTATTTCTTACTGCATTAGCAGTAATTCCTGCTCTATCATTAGGATTGTACGAAGGCATATTAACCATTGCTAAAACTTCACCAGTTTTTGCATCTAAAACAACTGCAGCCCCCCCAACAGCATTTGATTTTTCAACCTGTTTTTTTAATGCATCATATGCAATAAATTGGATCTTATTATCAATTGCTAAAACAACATTCTTACCGTCTTCTGCAGCTTTTACTTCACCTAATTTTTCAACAACATGCCCACGTCTGTCTCGTAAAATCTTTTCTTGACCTTCATGACCAACTAACTCTTTATTATCAGCATATTCGATTCCTTCTGCACCATTATCATCAATATTGTTAAACCCAACAATATGTGCCGTAACATTTGCATAAGGATAAAATCTTTTATACTCTTGCATGCTATAAATTCCATCAATACCCAATGCCAAAACTTGGGCAGCTTGAGCTGGAGTAACTGCACGTTTCACATAAACAAAAGTTTTATTTTTTTGATTTAACTTGCTATTAAGACTAGCAACAGACATGCCCAGAATTTTTGCAGCAGCTTCAACCTGGCTCTTGCTCAGATCATCTAACTGAGTTGGATCAACCCAAATTGATGAAACTGGAGTACTAACAGCAAGAGCATTATTGTTTCTATCCATTATAGTGCCCCGCATTGATGGTATCTTCACTGTTCGCATAATTCTAGAATCAAGTTGTTTATTTAAAAAATTATTATTAAATGTATTTAGATAAACAATTCTACATATTATAGCTACTGTCATCAAAAATGCTATTAAAGCTATAGCTTTAGTTTTAGTAGCCATTGCAGGTACTCCGACAATTGTTTGACTCCCTCTAATACTATGACTGGTACGCTCCCCACTTTGTGAATACAATCTTTGAATATCACTGTTAGCAAGCATCTATTTAACTCCTACAATGTGTTTTTGGTCTGGTGTTACTAATCCCAATTTATTAAAAGCAAAATCTTGTAAAACTAAGCTAGATGAATAAGTACCCGCTTCAAGCTGCAACTTAGTATATTCTTGATTTAACTGATTGGTTTCTTTCTGTAAATTTTCAAGTTTTGTATAGTGCAATCTAGCGCTATATCTTTGTGTAACAAGTAAACATCCATAAGAAATTGTGCAAAGCAGCAGTACAATATTAATTATTCGAATAATCATTTTAATTTCTCCAAACAACGTAAAATAGCACTCCTACTACGAACATTTTCATTAATCTCAGTATCAGTTGCCTTTACTTTTTTAGCAATAATTTTATAATTTATATCTTTTTCGTTATTAGCTATAACCCATTTCGGCAATTCTTTAGCTTTGCTTAATTCATTAAATTTAGATTTAACTATCCGGTCTTCCAATGAATGAAAGCTAATTACTACTACTCTACCGTAAATACTTAAAAGGTCTGGCACATCATCTAATATTTGTTCAAGATCATTCAACTCATTATTAATTACAATGCGTAATGCTTGAAAACTACGCGTTGCTGGATGCTGCCCTTTATCACGAAAAGGGATACTATCTTCAATAATTTTAGCTAGTTGTGCTGTTGTAGTTATGGGTTTTATACTACGTAATTTAATAATTTGATGCGCAATCCGTTTATGGAATCTCTCTTCTCCATAACGCCATAATATTTGATCCAATTCCGGCTCTTCAACTTTGTTAATCCATTCTTTCAAACTAGAGCCGCGTGTAATATCCATCCGCATATCTAGCTTTGCATCTTTACTGAAACTAAATCCTCGCGATGCATTATCAAGTTGAGGCGAAGATACGCCAAGATCAAGTAATAATCCATCAATTTGTTTTATGTTATTTGATCTTAAATATTTTTTTAGATTTGCAAAGCTATCATGAACAACTAATAGACGTTCATCTAATATATTTTGTTTTGCATATTCTATTGCTTCCAAGTCTTTATCAAAAGCAATTAAGCGACCATTTTTTCCTAATTTGGCTAATATAGCCTTAGAATGCCCTCCGCGCCCAAAAGTACCGTCAACATATATTCCATCTGATTTTATATTTAATAACTCTATTGATTCATTTAATAAAACAGAATAATGAGTGTCTCCCACTATAATGAGAACCCATTTAATAAGTTGGCTAACTCGTCTTTTGAAGCAACTAGCGCAGCCTCAGTCTCAGCTTCCCAGTTTTCTTTATCCCATAGTTCAAAACGATTTCCAAGCCCAACTAACACAATATCTTTTTCTAAATTAACTAACTTTTTTAATACATTTGGTAATAATATTCTACCGCTCTTATCCATTTCTACAGTATCTGCATAGCCTAAAACTAAGCGCTGGTAACTCTTCACCAATGGGTGAGATGAAGTGGGTAAATTTTGTATTTTTTCGCGAACAATATTCCAATTACTCTCAGGGTAAATTAACAAATATTTTGGGGATTCTAAAGTTATTATAATCCTATTACCGAATGTAGCTAGCAACTCTTCACGATATTTAGCTGGAATTGCTATTCGGTTTTTTGGATCAAGATTTAAGTGAGTAACCCCACCAAACATAAAAATTTCCTAAAAATTTAACCCCAAAATTTTACACTTTCCCCCACAGTACCCCACTTTAACACAACATTAATTCATGTGTCAAATAATATTTTGCTGGAAACAATATCTTATCAATAGAAATAATATATTGAATGTTTCCCAGTAATAAAACAACTTAAATAAAAATAATAATGTATATTTAAACGCTGGATTAAGCTTAATTCTTAAAAACCTAACGACACTACATAAAAATTTTTACCAAATCATGGTATTGAATAAAAATGTTAAATACGTTCAAGATATTTTAAAATTATATTAAAATTTAGTGTTTGCAATAAATTTAACAAATAATTTTAAGAAAATTATGTTTTTATGAATGTACTTATACCTAAAACTTAATATTAAAATATTGTATAAAGTTGACTTACATAAACATACCTAATATAATTTAATTATAAGGATTGTAAAAGATATTCCTTAATAATATAAAATTAATTAGATATTTTAGGAGAACTAAAATGAATGCAACTAAAAGTAATAATAAAATAATTTTTTTAAAAAGATTTGTTATTATGTTAAGTTTAATCTTTGTCATATCTATGTTTATACAACCAGCGCACGCTAGGGGCAATTATGTTAGTATTTCTAAAAACGAAAAATATACTTCAGAACAAGTTGTTCAAATGATCAAAGATACAGATGCTGGGATATCTGCAATCTTTAATAAATTGGTCAAACAACATCAAACTATATCTACATCAGAATTTTCCAGGTATGTAACAGTTCCATACTATGCTATACAAATTGTTCCAAATCCACCACTTAATTTAGAAAATTTTGTAAACATGGCAAATGTAGGGTTTATTAATGGATTTTCAGATTTTAAGCATATAATAGCTCATATTCAGATTTATGGTAGTACTGTAGTTTCACAAGGGTTAGTTGTTTTTTACGCTGATCCAAGTAATAGCGGCGAAAACATACCTGTTCTAGTATTTGGATGTGTAACAACGTATCTTATTGATGATGGTAAAACTAAAGAAGCTAATGTTGTGTTAACTCAAATTAATGTTAATAGTAGCTTAACTGATTTAATATCAGATTATATTAATAATCCATCAAAGCAATTTATAGTTGATGTTAACTATCCTAAGAAAAGCTTATGATTATTCTTAGACTATTGAAAAAGGTGATTTAATGTACAATTATTAATATAAGATATTTCAAAAATTACAATCCACCAGCCGCTTTTTAGTTAATGATTAAGAAGTTGGCAGTGGATTTTGTGCTATAAAAATATTATCAGTAAGATGTACAATTTATTAGGCACAAACACAACCAAGATAAATAATTTTCACATTTAATATATTATTCGTAAACTCATTTATAAATATATTTACTTTAAATATTTAATTAATATTCTATATCGCTTAAATGTGCGAACATAATAAAATTTTTAACTAAATTTAAATATAGCAATAGAGCATTATATGAAGGTTAGACATCAATTAGACGAACTAGCAGTTGGGACACCAGGCAAAAAGCAAATCCATCCACAGTATCTTGCTAAAACATTAAGTGATTTAGCTGCATCTGATGCAATTTTTAGTTGCGATGTTGGTACACCAACTGCTTGGGCAGCTAGATACCTAAAAATGAATGGTAAGCGTCGCTTATTAGGTTCATTTAACCATGGCTCTATGGCAAATGCATTATCACAAACCTTAGGCGCACAATCTATCGACAAAACCCGTCAAGTTATTAATAATGGAGTAGCCCTTAAAAATCCAAATTTTGCTAAAATGGCTGAAGCAGTTGGTATTAGAGGCATCAGGATTGAAGACCCTAAGGATCTGGAACCTAGCTTAAAAGATGCATTAACATATGAAGGATCAGTAGTCGTTGATGTTGTTAATCATACCTATGAACTAATTATGCATCCTAAGATAAAAGCAGAACATGCTAAAGGATTTAGCTTATTTGCACTTAAAGCTATAATCGATGGTCGAGGAGAAGTATTAGTTGATTTAGCTAAGAATAATTTGTAGAATTAGATTTTGAATTGAGATGAAGCAATAGTTATAAGTTTAGTAAACGAAAGCCCTGCTAATGGTCATATAAACAGGGCTTTTCAATAAGTGAATAAATTTATTCCAAAATTTCACCTTCATGCACTATTGCATTACGTGCTTTGTGATAAGATAAGCCAGTACCAGCAGGAATTAGTCTACCCATTACAACATTCTCTTTTAAGCCACGTAATGGGTCAATTCGTCCAGCTACAGCTGATTCTGTAAGCACACGGGTTGTCTCTTGGAATGACGCCGCAGATATAAATGAATCTGTTGATAATGAAGCCTTAGTAATACCTAAAAGAATATTTCTATATTCTACAGGTTTTAATCCTTTGTTTATCAACATATCATTCTCATCTAAAATAGCAGCACGTTCGGCTTGCTCACCCTCTAGATACATATTACTATCAGCAGGGTTAACAATAACCACCCGGCGAAGCATTTGACGAACAACTACTTCAATATGCTTATCATTAATCTTAACCCCTTGCAAGCGATAAACTTCTTGAATTTCTGAAGAAATATATTTAGATAATTCTTCTACGCCTTTCATTTCTAATAATTCATGTGGATCAACTGGCCCATCAACAATTACTTGACCGCGTTCAACATATTCACCATCATTAACTAAAATATTTTTATCTTTTGGAATAGCTAGTTCAACAAAATCACCACCTACCGCAATAATTTTAACCTTGTGTTTACCTTTAGTTTCTTTCTGAAATGATAATGTTCCAGAAATTGGCGATAACATACCTGCATCTTTAGGTACACGAGCTTCAAATAATTCAGCGACTCTAGGTAAACCACCTGTAATGTCGCGGGTTTTGAAGGATTCCTGCGGTTTCTTCGCAACAACATCTCCAGCTTGTACCTCCTGTCCATCTCTAACTGTGATAATATCTCCAATCTGGAAACTTATCAATACAGGCGATTCCGTACCATGCATTTTAACTTCACGATTATCAGAATCATAAAGTCTCGCAATAGGACGTAATGCTTTATCTTTAGCCTTAGCACCCTTAACCTTAGCTGGATCAATTACCTTTAAGGTAGTTAAACCAGTTACTTCGTCAGACTCTTTAACTACAGTCACACCTTCCTTAACGTTTTCAAGAATCACACGTCCAGTATGTTCAACAATTACTGGTCTTGAATGTGGATCCCAGCTAGCTAACTTATTACCAGCTTTGATCTCTGCACCTTCAGCAATATAGATTATTGCTCCATACGGAATTTTATGCTGTTCGCGTTCACGATGGTGACTATCAACCACAACAATTTCTGCTGAACGAGAGATAACTATCATATCTCCATTTTGCTTAGTAACATAACGTAAATCACGATAATTAGCAAAACCATTTGACTTAGATTCAACCTGGCTAATAGCTGCTGCACGAGAAGCAGCTCCACCAATATGGAAGGTACGCATGGTTAACTGAGTACCAGGTTCACCAATAGACTGAGCAGCTACAATACCAACTGCTTCACCAATATCAACCAAATATCCTCGAGCCAAATCTCGCCCATAGCATTTAGCACATAAGCCATAACGAGTTTGACAAGTAAGTGGAGTTCTTACTTTTACCTCATCAACATTAACTAAATCAATTTGATGAACAATCTTCTCATCAAGAAGAGTTCCAGATTCTGCAACTACTTTACCTGAATCAGAATCTATAATATCTTCACTACATACACGACCTAAAATTCTATCTCTTAGTGATTCAATTACATCACCACCTTGGATAACCGATTTCATAATCACGCCATTTGAAGTTCCACAATCAGTTTCAGTAATTACTAGATCTTGTGTAACATCTACTAAACGACGAGTTAAATAACCTGAGTTAGCTGTTTTCAAAGCTGTATCTGATAAACCTTTACGTGCACCATGTGTAGAAATAAAATACTGCGCTACAGTCAATCCTTCACGGAAATTTGCAGTAATTGGTGTTTCCATAATAGATCCATCTGGCTTGGCCATTAATCCACGCATACCTGATAACTGGCGAATCTGAGCGATAGATCCACGCGCACCCGAATCTGCCATCATATAAATGGAATTGAAAGAATCTTGTTCTACTTTATTACCATCTTTATCCACAATATCTTCTTTTGATAGCTCGCTCATTAAAGTTTTAGCAATATCTTCTCCACATCTACCCCAAATATCAATTACTTTATTATAGCGTTCTCCTTGGGTAACCAGACCATCCTGATACTGACGTGTAATTTCTTCAACTTCTTTTTGTGCAGCATCAATTTTGCTAGCTTTAGTAGTAGGGATATGCATATCATTAACACAAACTGACATGCCACCTCGAGTAGAATAAGTAAATCCAGTATACATTAATTTATCAGCAAAAATTACTGTATCTTTAATTCCACATTGGCGGAATGAAACATTAATTAATTTTGCTACATCTTTTTTCTTTAACGGACGATCGATTAAATCAAATTCTAAACCTTTTGGTAAAATTTGCGACAATATAGCACGGCCAACAGTAGTATTTCTACGTACAGTATGCTCTTCATATTTTCCATCAGTATTTTTCTTCCATTCTTTCATACGAACTGTCACTAACGCATGTAATCCTACGTGTCCAGTTTGATATGCACGCTCCACTTCTTTTATATTAGCAAAAATCGCATCTTCACCTTTATCATTAACTTTTTCACGAGTAAGATAATATAACCCTAGAATAATATCTTGAGACGGTACTATAATTGGTTCACCATTAGCTGGAGATAAAACATTATTAGATGCCATCATTAATGTGCGAGCTTCCATTTGTGCTTCAAGGCTTAATGGCACATGAACAGCCATTTGGTCTCCATCAAAGTCAGCATTAAATGCTGAACATACTAATGGATGTAACTGAATTGCTTTACCTTCAATTAAAATTGGCTCAAAAGCCTGGATACCCAATCGATGCAAAGTTGGAGCACGATTTAATAAAATTGGATGTTCGCGAATAACTTCCTCTAACACATCCCAAACGATTGAAATTTCTGTTTCAACCATACGTTTCGCATGCTTTATTGTTGGAGAAGCTCCAATTGTTTGTAATTTGTGATAAACAAATGGTTTAAATAATTCTAGTGCCATAATTTTTGGCAAACCACACTGATATAACCTCAAATTAGGACCAACTGTAATTACTGAACGACCTGAATAATCAACACGTTTACCCAATAAATTCTGGCGGAAGCGTCCAGATTTACCTTTTATCATTTCTGCTAATGACTTTAATGGGCGCTTATTAGCTCCAGTAATAACTTTTCCGCGTTTACCATTATCAAATAGTGAATCTACAGCCTCTTGTAACATTCTACGTTCGTTACGTAAAATAATTTCTGGTGCTCTTAGTTGTATTAGTTTGCGTAAACGGTTATTACGATTAATTACTCTACGATATAGATCATTTAAGTCACTAGTTGCAAAGCGACCACCATCTAATGCTACTAAAGGCCTTAAATCTGGCGGTAATACTGGTACAACATCCATAATCATCCACTCTGGTTTCATTTCAGAACGCTTAAACCCTTCCAGAACTTTTAGGCGTTTTGCTAATTTTTTCAAATTAGTATCTGATTTTGTTTCAGACATTTCTACTTTTATTGAAGCAATTTCTGTTTCAACATCAATAGCTTGCAACATTTCCCTAACTGCCTCAGCACCAATACCAACACGAATTTTATCGCTATCTTCACTTTCAACAAGAGTATTGTACTGTTCGGGAGATAATATATCACCATTTTTAATTAAAGTTCTTCCATCTTTTGGATGTGTTGGTGGGTTCATACGATCCAGGATTTCAATCACTGCATATGCTTCAAAATATAAGACGTGTTCAATGTCTCGAAGAGGCATATCCAAAACCATCCCCATACGCGAAGGTAGCGACTTCAAGAACCAGATATGTGCAACAGGGGAAGCTAATTCAATATGCCCCATACGTTCACGGCGTACTTTAGACATAGTAACTTCAACACTACATCTTTCACACACAACTCCGCGATGTTTAATTCTTTTATACTTACCACATAAACACTCGTAATCTTTAATTGGCCCAAAAATACGTGCACAAAAAAGCCCATCACGTTCTGGTCTTAAAGTACGATAATTAATAGTTTCTGGTTTCTTTACTTCACCATATGACCAAGAACGGATCTTTTCTGGAGAAGCAATTCCAATACGTATACACCCATAGTTATCATTTGTTTCTGATTTATTGATTAATAAACTACCCAGATCTACAACAGTATCTTCCATTGTGTTTTACCTTTTTAAAACGAACTGACTTTTAGTCTTCAAGCTCCATATCAAGCGCTAATGCTCTAACCTCTCTAGTTAGTACTTTAAACGCTTCAGGGATATCTGCTGATATTTTATGTTCACCTTCAAGAACATTCTCGTACATACTTGCACGACCTTCAATATCATCAGATTTCACTGTTAACATTTCTTGTAACGTGTAAGCTGCACCATACGCTTCTAATGCCCATACCTCCATCTCACCAAAACGTTGGCCACCAAACTGTGCTTTACCTCCTAATGGCTGCTGTGTAACTAATGAGTATGGCCCAGTTGAACGAGCATGTACTTTCTCATCTACTAAATGATGTAACCTAAGTACATACATATAACCAACGGTAACCGGTCTATCAAATTTTTCACCAGTTAAACCATCATATAGAATTAACTGACCAGATTCTGGTAAATCTGCTAATTGTAACATTTGCTTAATTTCGCTTTCTTTTGCACCATCAAATACTGGAGATGCAAATGGAACACCATCTTTAAGATTATGAGCTAAATCTAATACATCTTTATCAGTAAAAGATTTGAGATCCTCTTTTCTACCTGATATGTTATAGATCCTCTCAATAAAGCTTCTAGTTGCTGCAATATTTTTTTCGTGACGAACCATTTCATTAATTTTATCGCCAAGTCCTTTAGCAGCCAGACCCAAATGCACTTCCAAGATCTGACCAATGTTCATACGAGACGGTACTCCAATTGGATTTAAAACCACATCAACTGTTCTACCATCTTCCATGTATGGCATATCCTCAACAGGCAATACTTTAGAGATAACCCCTTTATTCCCATGACGACCTGCCATCTTATCCCCTGGCTGTAATCTACGTTTTATAGCTACAAAAACCTTAACCATTTTAATTACACCATTTGGTAAATCAACACCTTGGTGTAACTTCTCTTTTTGATGTTTAAAGTTAAGTTCCAAATCATGACGCTTTTCTTCAATTGCTTTTTGAATAGTTTCTATTTGAACATTTATGTCTTCATCAGTGGTTTTAATTTCAAACCATTCACGCTTATCTTTATAATCTTCTAATATTTTTTCGGTAATCGTAGTTTTTCCACGACCAGACTTTTCTCGTCCAAGTAATAGATTAGATACCCGTGTATAAGCATCTTTTTCAATAATTGTCATTTGATCAGTCAAATCTTGACGGTACTTTTTCAAATCATTTTCAATAATACTTAGACTTCTTTGGTCTAATTTATGTGGATCTCTATTAAACACCTGCACATCGATTACTGTACCATGCATACCAATTGGTACACGTAACGATGTATCTTTTACATCTGATGCTTTCTCACCAAAAATAGCACGAAGTAGTCTTTCTTCCGGAGTTAATTGGACTTCACCTTTTGGCGTAACTTTACCAACCAAAACATCACCAGCTCTTACTTCAGCCCCAATATAAACTATTCCAGATTCATCCAAACGTGATAATTGTGATTGCGATAAATTTGGTATATCTCTAGTAATATCTTCGTTGCCTTGTTTAGTTTCTCTTGCAACTACCGATAACTCTTCAATGTGGATCGACGTATATTTATCTGATTCAATCAATTTTTCTGATACTAATATAGAATCCTCAAAGTTATAACCATTCCAAGGCATAAATGCAACCAACACATTTTGCCCAACTGCTAATTCTCCAAGATCAGTAGAAGAACCATCTGCAATTACATCACCTTTTGTTATTACGTCACCAACTTTTACAATAGGTTTTTGATTAAGGCATGTATTACTATTACTTCTAACATATTTAATTAGATTATATATGTCTACTCCAATTTCTCTGCCTTTAACCTCTTTATTATGTACCTGGATAATAATACGATTTCCATCCACATAATTAACTATCCCACCCCGTTTAGCCACAACCACAGTGCCAGAATCAATTGCAGCGACACGTTCCATTCCAGTTCCAACTAATGGTTTATCTGCCCTGATACAAGGTACACCTTGGCGTTGCATATTTGAACCCATAAGAGCGCGGTTTGCATCATCATGTTCTAAAAATGGAATCAAAGATGCAGCAACAGATACTACTTGATTAGTAGACACATCCATATAATTTACTGTATCAGCGAATACTAATGTTGTTTCACCTCTTTGCCTTGCTGTTACCATATTATCAATAAACTTATTTTTTGCATCTAGTTTAGCATTAGCTTGAGCAATTATAAATTTAGATTCATCAATAGCTGATAAATAATGAATTTCATCTGTTACTGCCCCATTAGCTACTTTACGATATGGGGTTTCTAAAAACCCGAATGGATTAGGTCTAGCATAAACAGCTAATGAGTTAATTAGACCAATATTCTGGCCTTCAGGAGTTTCAATAGGACACACTCGTCCATAATGAGTAACGTGAACATCACGCACCTCAAAACCAGCTCTATCACGAGTAAGACCACCAGGTCCTAATGCAGATATACGGCGCTTATGAGTAATTTCTGATAAAGGATTAGTATGATCCATAAACTGTGACAATTGGCTAGTTGCAAAGAAATCCTTAAGGCTTGAAGTAATTGGTTTCGCACTAATTAATTTATTTGGCAACAAATCTTTATACTCTAATGGTTGAGTAAGTTTATCTTTAACCGCTTTATCAATTCTTGATAAACCCATACGGAATTGATTCTCAACTAATTCACCAACACCCCGTACTCGTCGATTTCCTAAGTGATCTATATCATCAATAATACCACGCCCATTTCTTAACTCAATTAAGATTGCTAGAGTAATTAATATATCCTCACGATTTAACAATACATTATCTTCACTTTTTAATTTATTTAAATTTCCCAGCAATTTTATGTACCATTGAGGAGATTTATGGTCTGCTTCGTTTTCATAAGTTCGTGCATTAAATTTAAATCTACCAACTTGAGATAAATCATAGGTTTCGTAGTTAAAAAATATACGATTAAATACTGTACTTGCTATTTCTTCAGAGTAAGGTTCCCCTGGTCTCATCATTTTATAAATTTGATGAATGGCTTCTACTGCATTATCTGCAGTTTCTTTACTAGCTTCTTCATCCCTTAGCGTATCTGCTAAATAAGAACCCTGGTCTAAATCATTTATATGTAAAGTGGTAATTGATTTTATATCAGATAATAATGCTTTTTTAATTAAATCTTCAGTAAGAATCGTATTTGATTTTGCCAATACTTCGCCAGTGTCCATATCGATCAAATCTGATCCTAATACTCTACCAATCAAATCATCAATAGGCACTACTATATTTTTAATGCCTGCATTTTCTAAATCTTTAATATGCTTACCAGTAATTTTTTTGTCTTTAGTTACAATGATAGTACCATCTTTTGCCACAATATCAAAACGAACCACTTCACCTTTCAAGCGTTCAGCAATAATCTTTTTATGGATTTTTCCATTTTTAATGGTATATTCATCTTTATCATAGAAATAATCAAGTATTTCATCACGAGTATAACCAAGTGCTTTTAATAACAAGGTTACATCCATTTTTCTACGTTTGTCAATTCTAAAATAAAGCAAATCTTTACCGTCAAATTCTAAATCTAGCCAACTTCCACGGTAAGGGATAATGCGTGCTGAATATAATAATTTATTAGCAGAATGATTTTTCCCACTATCATGTTCAAAGTATACTCCGGGAGAACGATGTAATTGAGATACCACAACACGTTCATTCCCATTAATAATAAATGAACAATTATCTGTCATAAATGGAACTTCGCCCATATAAACATTTTCTTCAGCACTATGTAAAACTGTTTTATAATCTTTTTCTTTATCAAAAACAGTCAACCGGATTTTTGCATGTAGTTTTCCAGCAAAAGAAACCCCACGAAGCAAACATTCACGAACCTCAAACACAGGCTGAGTTAGTGAATAACTAACGAAATCTAAGCGAGTTGCACCGTTTGCTGATACTATTGGGAATACATCATTAAATGCTTTTTGCAAACCAACATTCTGCCGTTTTTCCGGTGATATATTTTTTTGTAGAAACTCTTCATAAGAATTTTGTTGCATAGCTAGCAAATATGGTGCCTTTATTGCGATTGGCTGTTTTGCAAAACTTTTACGGATACGTTTTTTTTCTGTAAATGAATAGCTCATAAATAAAGCTCCAATGCTTAGGATAAGTTAAAAAATAGATAGAGAAAACAAAAATACACACATTAATAATATGTACTTTTGTTTACACTATAAATGGCAATATCCCCAAGGAAATATTGGGGATAGTACCATAAAATATATCAGATTATTTGATTTCTGCTTTAGCACCAGCTTCAGTAATTTTCTTCAATAATGCTTCAGCATCAGCTTTAGAAATACCTTCTTTAAGAACTTTTGGTGCAGCTTCAACTGCAGCTTTAGCATCTGCAAGTCCAAGCCCAGTAATCTCACGTACTACTTTAATTGCAGCAACTTTATTAGCACCAGCTTCAGTTAAAACTAAGTCAAACTCAGTCTTTTCTTCAGCTGCAGCTGCTGCAGCAGCAGGTGCTGCAACTGCAACAGCAGCAGCAGAAACACCAAATTTTTCTTCCATTTCTTTTATTAACTCAGATAATTCGATTACAGTCATCTGAGCAACAGCATCAATCACATCTTGTTTAGCAATAGCCATTTAATAACTCCTAATAATAAATCTTATAGTTAAGTATATTCAATCAAGTTTATAGAACTTGCTCTTTTTGCTCTTTAATTGCAGCAAGGCAACGAACAAACTTGGAAGGAACTTGTAACATGACACCCATAACCTGAGCCAATAATTCTTCACGGCTTGGGATAGAAGCTAACTGTTTAACCGCTGCAGTATCTAACTCTTTCTCATTATACATACCAGCAACAATTTTAACTACTCCATTGTCTTTAGCAAATTCATTAATTATTTTCGCTGCAGCAACTGGATCTTCAGAAACACTATACACCAAAGGTCCAACCATTTTGTCAGATAATGGTGCAAATTTCGTACCTTCTACAGCCTTACGTACCAAAGTGTTTTTTACAACATGTAAATAAACATTTTCTTTACGCGCTTTTGCACGAATTACAGTCATCTGATCAACTGTAACCCCTGCATACTGCGCTAGTACAACTGTTTGGGCAGATTTTAAGGTTTCTGACACCTCAGCAACAACAGCTTTTTTACTTTCTAAATTTAAGCTCAAAGCGAGGCTCCCCAAAAATATAGTGGCCTTAAGAATTTATTAAGAGAATTATAAAAACTTTTAATTTCTTTAGGTATACACTATCTGCGTAGGAAAATTATTCATGCTACATTTTCATTTATAGAAAGATAAAATCAGTAACATAAAATAATATATTAAGTTTACACTCCTACGGTCTTTGATAATGGTAAAATTTTGCAATAAATTGCAAAATTTCACCCCCACAAACAACTATTTTGCAATAGTAGTTTGATCAACTTTTACACCAATACCCATAGTACTAGATAAGCTAATACGTTTTATATATTGGCCTTTACTACTAGCTGGTTTTGCTTTAACTAATGCATCTAGTAATGCTGATAAATTAATTGATAATTTATCATTACTAAATGATGCGCGACCAAGCGTTGCATGAATAATACCGTTTTTATCTGTTCTGTATTGAATTTGACCAGCTTTTGCATTTTTAACTGCTGTTGCTACATCTGCGGTAACAGTACCTACTTTTGGATTTGGCATTAAACCACGAGGCCCTAAAATCTGACCAAGTGTACCAACAATCCGCATAGTATCCGGAGTAGCTATTACAATATCAAAGTTCATATTACCTTTTTTTACTTCATCAGCGAGATCTTCCAATCCAACTATGTCAGATCCTGCTGCTTTTGCAGCGTCAGCTTGAGCACCTGAGGCAAAAACTGCAACACGTGATGTTTTACCTGTACCATTTGGTAATACTAGAGAACCACGAATCATTTGATCTGATTTACGAGGGTCAACGCCCAAATTTACCGCAACATCAATTGATTCATCAAATTTAGCTGTAGCTGCACTTTTAATTAAATCTATAGCTTCTAATATTGGATATAATTTTTGTTTATCCACATTAGCAAACACTTTTTGTCTTTTTGTTAATTTAGCCATTACTAACCTCCTTCTACTTCAAGACCCATGCTACGAGCAGAACCAGCTATAATCCTCACTGCAGCATCTAAATTTGCAGCAGTTAAATCAGGTTCTTTCGCCTTAGCAATTTCTTCTAATTGAGCACGAGTTACTTTTCCAACCTTATCTGAATGTGGCTTAGCACTACCTTTTTGAATTTTGGCAGCTTTTTTAAGCAACACAGTTGCTGGAGGAGTTTTCATAATAAACGTAAAGCTCTTATCTGAATACACAGTAATAACTACAGGAACAGGAAGACCTGGCTCCATATTTTGTGTTCTTGCGTTAAATGCTTTACAAAATTCCATAATATTTAGACCGCGCTGACCTAACGCAGGCCCTATTGGAGGTGATGGATTTGCTTTACCTGCAGGAACTTGCAGTTTAATGAATCCTAAAATTTTCTTTGCCATTTTAGAAACCTTTTTAAAACGGGTAATGCGTATGTGTAAAAAGCTCAACACGAGCTAACTCAACATACTCCCCAAAAATTGAAAATTTCGAGCATGTGATTATAGCACACTAACCTATTAATATGCAACAGTAGTATATAAAATTTTTACTAAACTCAATAATTAATGCGTAGGGTATACTTCAGAATAATAAAATATGTTAAAAAGATTGTTTATTAATAAAAAATATATGTTAAAATTTCACAATGCCGTTTTTAATTGATTATTTTTAATAAATCCAATTTCAAACACTTAGTTTATTGTTATTTATGGAAGAAATTTGTTATGAGAATATTAATTATAGGTGGAACAGGTGTAATTGGAAAAGCAGTTGCACATGAATTAGGCAATAGACACGAAATTTTATTAGCTGGAACAAAAACTGGCGATATACAAATAGATATTACAAAAGCTTCATCAATTGAAAATGCTTATCAAAAAATAGGTCAACTAGATGCCGTAGTGATGACAACTGGTACTGTACATTTTGGACCACTCACTGACATGAATAATGAGCTTTTTCACGTTGGTTTACAAAGCAAACTAATGGGACAGATAAATACTGTTTTAATCGGAATGAAATACATTAAAGATAATGGCTCTTTTACTCTTACTAGCGGTATTTTAAACCACGACCCCATTCGATTTGGTGCTAATGCAGCATCTATTAATGGAGCAATAGACGGATTTGTAAAAAGTGCAGCAATTGAAATGCCTAATAATCAACGTATAAATGTAATTAGCCCAACAGTTGTGTTAGAAGCAATGGATTCATATGGTGATTATTTTAGAGGATACCAACCTATACCTAGCAAACAGCTTGCTTTATTCTATGCAAAAAGTGTTGAGGGAGGACAGACTGGGCAAGTATACAAAGCTGGGTACTAAAAATTATAAGCTAAATACAAGGAACTTAATCATGGAAAAATCAGGAAATGGGTCTCCCAATCACATAAGGCTTAATTTATCTAAAACACCTCCTAATAAACGATGTAATAGATATACTGAAAGAGATAATACCCCAAATGCTATTGGGTTATTCAACTCACCTAGAAATGTACATAAAACCTTAACTAGCGCTAGAAATAATAATTATCCAACCCAAGATGTGACTGAACCTGATGCTGCTCAACATAATCTACCTACATCATATAATAAACCTTCAGTATTAGATAGTAAGGCCAGATATACGACTTTAAGGCAAGATACTCCTGCCCAACAAAAATCTAACTCTACAAAAAACGACTTTGACTTCCCTAGAAAATCAGGTAGTTTGCCAAACCTTAAAACAAGAAAACCTCTGGGTGAATCTCAAAAAATACAAAAACCCTACTCCACCTCAAGCACACCTCAAAGTAGCCCTAAAACATCACCATCTAGAACTCACAGAGACAGCCCCAAAACACCAAACATCAAGAAAACAAAGATACCAAGAACTAAAATACCTTTACATTCAGAATGTTATAGTTTTCTTAATAAAAATTTTGATGAATTAGTTGATTTTTGCTATACAGAATTAGAAAGAATGTCTTTGAATAACATACAAAATATAAATATTTCAGAAGCTTGCTACATATTAGCACTAGACAAGATACTAAATTTTAATAACGCTATAGCTATCACTACTAACTGTTACCAAGGGTTACTAATAAAAGCTCAAAAGATATTAATATCTTTTTATGATATGGAATTATCTCAAATTAAGAAAATAGCTGATTCTAATATAGATAATTTACATCATTCAGATTTACGTTATATATTGAGATTAAAAGATATATTAAATTTGAATACTTATATAGATAATGAAACCATTTATAATAAATATAGACAGCTCATAAAAGAAGCAAAAACAAAATGTGATTTTATATATCCTCAAGAAAGATGTGTAATAGCAACTTTTGAAACTTTGGGTAAAACCCCACATAAATTATATTTAAATATTCCAGATAATCAGTATATGGTTAACCTAAATATGAGCAAAGCCCAATTAAATCATATTAAAGTAGAAAACAAAGATTTAATGTTAAGAAATTTTACAGAAGCAAACCTAAGTTTTTCAATCATGATTAATTCAAATCTTTGTTCATCAAACTTTACCAATGCAGATTTAACTCAAATTGATTTATCTGGTGCAACATGTATTGCTGCAATCATGAGAAACACTACCTTAATAAAAGCCACCTTAATTGGAACTAATTTATCAGGAGCATGCTTAGTTAATGCAATATTAATAGGTTCTAACCTTGCCAATGCTAATTTAACTGATGCAAATCTCTATAAAGCAAAGCTTAATAATAGTAATTTAACTAAAGCTACTCTCATAGGCTGCAATTTTAATGGCGCAGACATCACAGGAGCAGATTTTACTGATGCAATATTTGACCAATATCAACGGATTACCTTAACTTTATTTTTATCTGATCATGAAATGACTAAGGAAAAATTTCAGGAAATATATATTCAGCTTAAAGCTGCTATAAACACCATAAACAATAGTTATGCAGATCTTAAAGAAGATTTATATAAACAACTTGAAACATGGGAATGTTATTTCGAAAAGATTTATGATTTTAATGTTTATTATGAAAAAGACGCTTATTTATTTAAATAATACGTTTTAACTTATACACTAAAGAGTAATTTCCCAATCTTATTGATGATGAAAGGTGTTGCTCATACCATTAAACTAAAGTTTTAGAGTATTCTTCAATTCCAGCAAATATAGCATGAGCAATTTTATCTTTAAAAGCATCAGTTTTTAATAAACTCTCATCTTCTAGATTAGATATGAAAGCAGTTTCTACCAAAATTGATGGAATATCTGGAGCTTTTAATACTGCAAAACTAGCCTGCTCTACCCGAAAATTATGCATTTTATGTATTTGAGCGATGCTATCGATCATCAAAGTACCAAATTTACTACTTTGTCTACGCGTCCACGTTTGTGACATATCTAAAAGAACTCTTCTAACTGATGGGATCTGCGTTTTAAAAGATATTCCACCAATTTGGTCAGATTGATTTTGGGTTCTGGCTAACCATCTGGCAAAAGAACTAGATGCACCTTTATCTGATAGTATAAATACTGAAGATCCATATGGCTTAGGTGTAGTAAATGCATCAGCATGAATTGAAATAAATAAATCTGCCCGAGCACGTCTAGCTATTGCAACCCTTGTTCCTAATGGAATAAAAATATCTGATGTTCTAGTCATTTCAGCATGAATAGAATCACTTTGATTAATCAACTCACGTAACCGCTTTGCAATATCTAAAACTACATGCTTTTCTTTTAAAAATGATGGCCCTATTGCTCCAGGATCTTCACCGCCATGCCCTGGATCTAACATTACAATGATTTTTTTGGCTTTTCTATTAGATATCTTAGTTGGAGTTTGAATACTGGGGTAAGATTGCCGTTTAATATTATTAGTTGATTCACTATCTAATTGTAGCATTGCTAGTAAATCATCATCCAAGTCATCTTGTTTAGCACTACCGGAAGTGGCACTTTGATTATAAATATCTAATAAATAACGATATTTATAATTTACACTGCCAAATTTAATTGGATCTAATAGCTGAGATTGTACTTTAACTGCCACCTTTAAATAAATAACAACTCTAACCATGGTTGCATTAAATTGCCCAACCCTAACTCCTTCAACTATAGTATCACGATCTACAACTTGCGATTTTAAATTTTTTACCACATCATTAAGTTTAGCATCTCTAATATCTATAACAAGTCTACTTGGATCAGATAAGATAAAATATTTTGCTTTTATTGGTAATACTGTTTCAATTGTAAGCCTACTATATATATTTGATGGCCAAATACGTATATCAATTATTTTATTATCGCGTTTAATAGCTTCAATATTTGATTCTTTACCGATTAGATCAGATAAATCATCTGCTATAGCATCTTTAATTATTAGAGTTAATGAACTTAATAAACTTAGCTTAACAAACTGGCGCCTAGAATCATTAATCTTTCCTGACATTCTCTTCCTTTATCTGTTAATGCTGTAATCTCAATAAAACGTTCATCTTCAACAATAGTTATATTTAACTTCCAATCAATATCTGGTATTAAACTATCAGCTTTTGACGCCCATTCAATAAAACAGATACTATCTGAAGTAAAATACTCATTGAACCCAGAATCAACCCATTCATATGGATCATTAAACCGATATAAATCAAAATGATAAATATTCTTGTCATCTACATGGTATTCTTCAACTAGTGTATATGTAGGACTCTTTATATTTCCTATTACTCCAATATTTTTAAGTATAATGCTAATTAGCGTGGTTTTACCTGCACCTAATTCACCATTAAACGCGATTGTAAATTTAGGCGAGATTAATTTAGATATTTGTTTACCAAGTATTTGTGTTTCTTCTAGACTTTTTATTTTTAACTTCATACTATTATTTAATTACACTATGTTATAATCTGATCAATTATGAGTGAATAAATACCAACCTGAATCATAACACTTTTAATAAATAAAATAAATTTATACCCATGTATCAATAAAATGCACAGTAAAAAAGTTAGGATTCAGGTATATATTAAATATTTATATTTAGGTTATTACAAATGGTGGATTATACCATACTTAGCAGTAAAATAAAGGATAAAGCATCAGATTTCGGTTTTCTTGAAGCTAAAATAGCAAGTATTAAAATTGATGACAGCACAAAAGCAAATTTTTTAGAGTGGTTAGCTTCCCATTTTCATGGGGACATGGATTATCTTAATAAAAATGTGGATCTCAGATTTAATCCAGAATTACTGCA
The DNA here is from genome assembly GCA_046336365.1 of Neisseriaceae bacterium. GTDB lineage: Bacteria > Pseudomonadota > Gammaproteobacteria > Burkholderiales > UBA11063 > Aquella. Next base: position 2,606 of record JBKDHQ010000132.1, on the reverse strand, counting down.
TAACAACACACTATCAATTATCTGTGTAAAAATGCCATATTTAACCAAAGAGATTAGATTTCATGAGAATAGATTACTTAATACTGAACATGCATATATATCCAGCTATGCGCTTGGGCGTGACTATCATAAGGTGCTAAAGAAACAACTTAAAGCTTATGCCCAATGGATTCAATCATTTATATCTAATTTAAATCACAATTTTAATTATAGAGTTTTCACTGATTCAGCTCCTATTTTAGAAGTGGAGTTAGCACAAAATGCTGGCTTAGGATGGCGTGGTAAAAATACACTTTTACTTCATAAACATCAAGGAAGTATGTTTTTTCTAGGTGAAATATTTACAAATTTACCGCTTATAATTGACAGTAAAACTACAGCACATTGTGGTTCCTGTGATAAGTGTTTGAGTGCCTGCCCAACCAATGCATTTGTTAAACCTTATGTGTTAGATGCAACAAAATGTATATCATATTTAACTATAGAACATAAAGGAACTATTCCTATTCAATACCGGAAATTGATTGGTAACCGTATATATGGCTGCGATGATTGCCAATTAGTATGTCCGTGGAATAAGTTTAGCAAACTAACTAATTTACCCGATTTTGCAATCCGCCATGAATTTGATAGTCTTTCTTTAGCTAATGCATTATTATGGACTGAAGAAGAATGGCAAGTGAAAATGCAAGGATCTGCAATATATAGAATTGGTTATGAAAAATGGCTTAGAAATGTAGCTATAGGGTTAGGTAACGCACCAACTACCAATACCATTATATCAGTGTTAAAAAAACGATTAAATAACTGTTCTGAAATGGTTAAAGAACATATTTTATGGGCATTAAAACAACATCAAAGTTCTATGATATAATAGCGCCAATTACAAATTTTGCTAAGAATATCGATGAATAAACAAATATTAAAAATATCATTATTATGTGGTGTTGGTGGCTTACTTGAATTCTATGACTTTATTTTATACATCATATTTTCTGATCAAATCAGTAAAAATTTTTTTAGTGAGATTAACTCACCCTCTATTAAAGGAATTGTAGTAATTGCTGTATTCTCTATTGCATATATAATTCGCCCAATTAGTGGAATTATAATTGGATGGTTTGGTGATACCCGGGGTAGAAAAACCAGTTTTACAATGACTATATTAATCATGGGGGCGTCTGTGTTTTTAATGGGGGTCATGCCTAATTATGCACAAATTGGTATAGCTGCTCCTTTAGTTTTTGTGCTACTAAGGATTATACAAGGGTTTGCCTTAGGTGGTGAATTACCTAGTGCAATAGTTTTTGTATTTGAATCTCTTGAAGAAAAAGGATTAGCTCTTGGTATAGTTTTTGGCTTAGTACTATCTGGATTTGTATTTGGCAATGCTATGAGTATAATATTAAGAGATATTTTTGGGCAATATGCTTGGCGTGCTGCTTTCATTAGTGGGTCGCTTATTGGTTTTATAGCTTACTATATAAGATCAAATTTAACTGAAACTACTTTATTTAAGAAATTATCTCATAAAGAAAAGTTTCCGCCAGCAATAGTTTTTAATGAATATTTTCGGAATACTATCGGCGCAATCTTATGTGTTATACCGGTTAGTTTTTATGGGGTAATGGTATCTTTATATATCCCAAAATATTTAATAAATAATCTACATCAGCCTATTGAATATGTCAATTTATTAATGCTTTATATTTCTTTATTCGTAGCTTGTTGTACTATTTTTATTTCATGGCTATCAGATTACATAAACTATAATAAGATTTTTAATTATGCTTCTGCTATTATGGTAATTTTAGCATACCCTGCTTTTCATTTAATTAATGGGCATTCTCAAGCACACTTGTTACTTGGAATAATTTTATTAACAGTAACCACCTTACCAGCAACTAGCCTATTTATGCGAATAATTTGTGAAGCATTTCCTACTAAAATCCGCCTTACAGGAGTTGCAATTGGCTATAATTTCGCTTTTGCACTTGTTGGTGGAATTACCCCACTTGCTACTGAGGTATTGATAGCAAAATTTAACCTAATTTTAGGACCTACTATAATTACAGTTGTTTGCGGGCTTTGCGGTTTTTGTGCAATACCGCTACTTAGTAAAAAATAATGTCTAGATAATTCTATCGCGGTTAGTTACCTCTAAATCCGAAAAACTACAATGATCGCGGCACTACTATAAAGTTTGAATTAAATACACCTGATAAATATATTTAATTTTAATGATTCTCTTTATTATAAGAACTATTTACAGCAACCTATCCTTAAAGATAATAAGCATTTTTTATTATAAATCTACAACTTTAAATAGATAAACATCATTTTACTTTAACTAAAAAATTTGGATATTAAGTTGAAATACTAAAAGCGGATTTCCTGTATTGACAAGTTTTCATAAAAAAACTCCCCAAATTTTTACTTGCTTATCTAAATGCAACCAATATAATCCTAGAAAAGGCAGTTGAATTGGAAAATGTTTGTAATCAATTGATAATAAAAAGAAATTACAAAATTAAACACTCACCAATTTGGTGAAACTAAATTTTCTATAAATAAATTGGTAAATAACGGTCTGCATTAATTTTTAA
>JBKDHQ010000131.1:0-2253 GCA_046336365.1 Neisseriaceae bacterium | reverse complement strand
AACGCCTCTAATGCTACTTTTGCTTTAAATGCATTGTCATAGCTCGTCTTTTTAACCATTTTTTACTCCATATAAAATAATTAGAATTTTAACCTAATTATTTCTATGACGGTGGATCAAATTTCAGGGCACATTATACATACCGTATGGATTACCCCTTTGCATTCTATTATCCTCAAACCAGTTATATACATTTGAAGCATACGGGGCAGAATACTTATGCTCTAACCAAAGATCTAATTTATGCTTTATATTTCTGCTTGGTCTTATTATATCAGTATTATCAATAAAAACTTCCAACCCTGACTTTAACGTATCGCCGTTTATATAGAGAAATTCCACATGTTCAAGATAAGATAAGATAAAACCCAAAATCATACTTACACTAACCTTATTTCCACTATTAATAATCTCAGGTGAAATAAGATTTATAATCATTCTTCGCATAAGTATAATTTTTATCTTTTCAGACTCAACAAATGCGCTGATAATATTTGAAATATTTATAATATCAGCCCAAGATATATTTTCAAAACATATTTTTTTAAAAAGTTTTTCTTTTATATAATTAACTTTACCATTTATTCTACTTATAAACTTAGCGAGTTTCATAAATTCTTCTGCAGATTTTATAATAGGTGAAGTAAGTTGGTTTATCAAAGACATTTTTAGAATATAGTCAAAGTTTGATATAGAATTAAACATCTCGACAAAAACTTCGAGGTTATGAGGCTTGAGGTTGACTCTCTTAAGTAATTGAATTTTTATATCAAAATATTTATCAGATATTGAATTAATTCCGTTAATTAGTTCTTGTAATTCAATGACATTATTTATATTTTCAAATATCAGTTTAGGCATATCAAACGAATTATTTCGTACTATTTTTTCCATCATTGAAACTACAAAACTAATCTGTTGTGGATCTTTTATCTTTAATTGAATCTTGGGGATCAATTTTTGAATAATTTGATTCTTTATTTTTGGGTACAAATTACATATTTGAGAAATTTTTGCACATAAATCACAGAAGTTAGCCACTGATAAAATATTTTGACAACCATTTAAAATTGCTTTGATAAATATTTTTTTTACTAAATCGAATATTTCTTGGTTATTTTCTAAGATTTTGTTCACTATATTTTTATTTAAGTCATAGTTTGCTTTATCAATCAATATTGATTCAGTTCCTAATTGAAGATCAATATTTGGATAAATTAAATCCATTAGTTTTAGTATTTTACCTAATAAAGTAATATAATTCTTACCAACTTCATTGATTTTTTTTAAGAAATAAATACTTTCGTTTGTAAATACCCAAGCCATATTTTGTTCATTATGGTCAATCTTTCTTAATTCATAAATACAAAAATATCCTAGCTCTGATATTTGGTTTTTTTCTATTAAGTTACTCATATGGGTTAAATTTATCATCATTATCTCTTTGCTACTTCTATTATATATTAATTCAGAAGGAATATAAGGAGCTGGAGCTTGAATGGGCAATCGTTTTGTTGTTGGGAATAGAGAGAATTTATGATCCATTTAACCTTCCTTTTGTCACAAACTTAAGCATATACTTCTAAAAAAATCTTATAAAAATTCAACCTAGCTTATTTTATTAAGGTAATACTAGATTTAATTCTAAAAAGCATTATCAATTAGTCTTTAAATATACTTGGATATCAAATAAGTTTCCATAATATGTAAATATTGGGCAAGGTATTTCTATTTTATCTAACTCAACCCTAGGAAGCATAAGATGTTGAGAATAAGAAAAACAATCAAAATGTTGTTCTAATTTTCTTGGTGGATTGAGTAGTAATTTTGGAGCAGAATCAACTCCATCATAAAGTGAATCATAATATTCTAAATGATAATACTCATATACAGAAATTTTTTTTAGGCAAATTGAGAAAAAAACATTATGATTACTAAATCTAGTATCAGTAATAATTATTTTTGTAATTAAAATATCATTAATCGTATTAGATGTACAGTCTTTAATTAAATTTTTTACAACAGTACTAAACTCATTACGATTAAACTTTATGGTATTATTATGTCTATAGCCATAGACCCTAATTATAGTGTTTAGCATTTTATATACACTATAATGGGGCTGTTGAATTCTGAAATTTCACTAATTTTATGAGCCAAAAATCCGAATGCTCTTAAAAATTAAGAATTTTTTAAGAAATCTAGCCCAAACCTTTCATGTTTTTGCCATTTTTACTGTTGAAATCCGAAATT
>JBKDHQ010000130.1:0-9022 GCA_046336365.1 Neisseriaceae bacterium | reverse complement strand
AAATTTACTTAATAATCGTCCTAGAAAAACGCTTAAATTTAGAACGCCAAACGAGGTTATAACCAAATATTTACAACGAGTTTCAAAGAATTCTTTACTCAGTCAACAACTATGCTGTCGCGTTTCATCGTTTAATCCAGGCATATACTCCCCAAAATTCTATAAAATTAAGCTAATAATATTTTATAATAGTATTGTTGGCATTGATAAAGTTTATTTTATGTGAATAAAATAGACTTCTTAAAAGCCAAAACTTTATTTTTGTAAATTACAATTTTAATAGATTTCAAAAATCCCATATGTATGCTTGAAAAGATAGTTTTGTTCGAAAAGAAATTATTATGGCAACTTCCTTCAGCCCAACCAATATTGAATATAATATTGGGCATAAATATTTAACGATCTCCAAAAAAAAGATTGTTCAAGATTGTCAAAAAGAACAGTACGAACATATTCAATTTGGTGATCTCTCTCTAGACAAGTTAAAAGAAAACTTATTAAATATTGCTGAATCTTGGAAAACGTATAATGAGGAATTTAATGCAGAACCTTTTGTAAATGATATTTTAGCAGGCACAGTGATAATTGAAGGCATTAAAGATGAAAAACACCTTATAGCATGTATCACCAACCTCTTTTATTCCAAAGATGCACTTTCTCTTCCAAAAATATTTAACATTATAAATAATTATTATCTTCAAGAACCTGATTTAAAGCAGTGCTTAAAAATGTTAGGTAATCTTAAAGAAATCTGCAAAATATTCTCTGTTCTGATGGGTAAAGTTACAATTACTAAAGATAATATGTTCTCTCCAGATAATAAAGATTTCGATGCTACACTAAAGTTATCTATAGAAAATGTTGAACGCTATCTTGATCAACAAATTAAAACAGAAGAAATTATAAGGAGTGAAGATAAAACAGATTTAGAGCATTTAATTATTGATACCATGTCACATGCCCAAACTATTCTAGATTTTAGCAAATATGGAGGTACGGTAAATAGTGTTGATAAAGAGAAATCCTCAAAATTAAATATATTATTTTCTTGCTTAACTGGGCCAGTAACACATGCAACACCTGTGGTTGCTAACATTATCCAAGATACATTAGATCCAAATTTAGCTCTAACTGGTGTAAATATAGGAGTTAAAGCTTTACTAGGAACACTTTGGGCAACCAATAAAGAAATAACTCAAGGCAATAATGCAGTTTTTCTTCAAGCACTTGGCGCTGAGAAAGGAAGATTATTAAGATTATGTAAACAATTAAAAGAGCTTGGTTATAAATTTACTAAAGAACAACAAGAACATCTCGAAAAAATATTTGAGTTAAAACGGGGTAATCTTTATGAAAATCTAGTCAGAGGGTTTAAAGAGTTTAATTCTTTTGAAAACCTGTTTACTTGGAATACAGGTAGTTATCACAAATTTAGAGAAATAATGGAAGAGAAAAAACCTTGTATTAGTAATTCTTCTAAATCAAACGCCACAACCAAAGAGAAAGCTAGGCCAACTAGAGCTGCTGATAACCCGTCTCAAAATCAGAATTTAAAATTAAGTAACCAAAACCAATTAGATCAAGCCGTTAATGACATTGCAACCACAGCTCAAGCAGCACAAAATACTATTTTTGATACTACTGACAAAGTCATAACTTGCGCAGATATTTCAGCAAAAATTATTTATTATATTAAAAATAAACAATGTTTAAGTCTGGAGATGTATCTTCATGATCTTTATCTTAAGAATCGGGAAATGATTAAAAAACTGCTTCCTGAACTTATATTTGAAATAGATGAATTTAGGGGTAATCTTTTGGGATATGTTACTATTCATGGTAATGATCCAGATCAAATAGGTATTAAGTATTTAAAAGGATTTATCTATAGTTTATATAGTAAAGTTTCTTCTAAGGTAAAAATAGATGGGTTACCCAACAAAGAAACAATAGAAGATATACAAAACAAGAGCTATATTGGAATTCGTGAATTACTAGGCTTACTAACTAAATACTCAAATCAAATGAAATATCAGTGTATATTAGACATTACTCATATTGTATTTGCGATATCTGAAAATCAAAACCTAAAAGATAAAGAAAAATGTGACTTATGTCAGTTTTTAAAAGAACAATTAGCGATGAAAGGAGATGGAATATTTAGAGGCATTCGTGAAAAGCGCAGTTTACTTCGACAGAATATAGCTTTGGGGGCTATTTTTTACAATATCAATCAAAGCATATGGTATATTAATACGTATTTGGGAGACTCAATAACAAATGCTGGTTTAATTGCAGGAGGAGCTATAGTTGAGAGTATTTTATCTACCTTAGAACCTATATCAAACTATATGTCTAGAGGTAACACCACCACTTATAAAAATGTTAATAATATAGTAAATACAGATATAGCAATAAAACAAGATGATCCTAACAGGCCACAACAACATACCATTACATCAAAAACTAATACTCAAACCAAAACTAAACCTATACAAGATAATAATCATATTCAAAACATTGATATTGAATCAACAATTGGGGAAATAAAAACTTGGATTCACCAAAAAATTAAACAAAAAGACTTTGATAATCTGTTGAGTAAATTAGAAGAGCATACCTCAAAAGAAAATAAAGAAAATAAAAAAAATGAAGATACTCTAAAAAAATTGTATTATGCTTTAACTGATAAAGACGGAGATTCTTTTCTACTTGATATATTGTTTGACAAACTTCAGATTGATGGCTCTAAATATAATAGGTTGAAGCAAATTTGGAACAAGATTCTTAACCAGAAAATTAAAGAACACGATGTATATGACATGAATAAATTCCGCAAATATATAGCAAATGTATTTTTTGATAATGCCAGATTAGGGCTTATCAAAGTATACGAAATATTAGCAGTAATAGAAAACTGTGAAAATAAAACATTAAAAAAAGAAATGGCTATATACTTTGCAGGAGTTATCTATAGAGCACCTAATGACCCGACCTCCAAGTGGTATGATCTACTTAAACGCTGTTATGAAAGTGAAATGGTGTTTAAAATGTTATTTCGCGCTTTAGGTTGGTCAGTTAGTGGAGCAGCTATTACGGCTATGATGGTTGTATCCAAAGGTTTATCAACTCCAGTAATTTTGTCAATTTTAGCAGCTGGTGGTGCTATCGATAGTGCGATCTCCACTATTGCTAATAATTTTACCCATGCAACAGTAATTGGAACACGAGAGCATAAAGCTGCTTTAAATTTGTTAGGTTACTATATTGATGAAAACTTAATCGAAGATGAAAAAAAGAATTTAGCTATACGTGCTAAAAAAGTATCAAGTAAAGACATGAAAAACATACCAAAGGCAAGGGATATAACTGATGACACAAATGGCGAAACTACAACACAATATATGGAAAGTATAATTAATATTACAGATAACAGTAAGAGTGAAAATAAAGAATATTCTTATAATCCTAACTGTGATAAAAATTATGTAATAGCGCTACAAGAAGCAGTTACCAATAACAATAACACACATATAACAAAAGTAAATGAAATAATTGAAGATATCTCTAAACAAGTTACAGATAAATATACAGCTAATCAAGCACTATTTCGAATAATAGCTATAGTATCTGCGGGAATAGAAGATAAAATAGAGCGATTATCTATAATTCTTGCTATTACAATTTCTTTCAGAAATAGAGATTTACATATAGCTAAAATAATTTCTGAAGAAAGATCTTTTTATACTAAAAATCACTATTTAATTCCAGATATGGCTGCTGGAATGATATGTGCAGTTGCATATTTTGCTAGAATACCATATATACCAGGTGTAAATATATTACCTATATATCAGACATTAATTGGTGGTGCTGGAAAAATAGCAGCAAGAACTCTTATGGCTTTAGTTAATAACTCTAATTATAGTAATACAAATTCATTTACAAAAGATATGTCTTTCTTGAAAGAAATTATCTTAGATCTTATCATTGAAGTTGATAATACTAGAGGCCAACATACATCAGAAAAATTAACCGCTTATGATGAATTGCTACGTGAACAAAGCGTTGCGATACTTATTGGACATACAGGTAGAATAAAATTTGGTGAGACTGATCATTCCAAAAGAATTCCACCATCACCAAACAATAAAGGCACAAATATAAATTGTCAACGAGCTGCTGTTGAAAAAATAAAACCAGCTCACCCTGTAGATATGCCTGTATAAAAATACACACAATTTAATGTGTAACTTTAATTATTAACCACTACAAGTATTACACAGGCAATCAATATAATTGTTGGATACTCATTAAATACTCTAAACCATTTATGTGTTTTTGTATTACATTCTTTGGCAAAATCTTCCATCAATTTGAAACAATATACATGATATAAAACTAATGTTCCAACAAGGGCTACTTTAATATGAAGCCATACTCCAGAAAACCCAAATCCATGTGCTAATATTTCTCCAGAAATTAATGTAAGAATGCCTGCTGGCGTCATAATATACCAAAATAACTTATGCTCCATTATTTTGAACTGATTTTTAGAGACTTCATTTTCAGTCATGGCATGGTAGACAAAGAGTCTTGGTAAATAAAATAGCCCAGCAAACCATGATACTACAAAGATAATATGAAATGCTTTTATATAATTATATAATGTATGATATTTCTCTGCAATCACGGGAAGCTGGTGCATAACCATTTAACCTATTATAAATTAATTTTCGCTTTTAGAATATAACGCAATTTTGTTACCTTCACAGTCTGACACAACAGCTCTATATCCCCATGGACCAATTGAAGATACTGGCTCTATTACTTGCCCACCATGTAGTGTTACTTTCGATACTGCATCTTGTATTCTATTATTAACGTCAAAATATATTAACATTCCACTTTGATGTGGAGCTGCATCAGAAGCTTCGTACAAGCAACCAGCAACATCATCACCGGCTTCTTCGTGCGGGAATACTGTCATATTAAATCCGTGTTCTGAATTAATTTTTAAATCTTTATCTAAAACAGCGCTATAAAATTTTGTAGCTTTTTCTAAATCTTTAACTGGAAAGTCAAACCACACAATAGTATTTGCCATAATTATATCCTTAAAAAATTAAATAGCTATCAATTGTAACATTTTTGCATGTGATAAAATAAGAATTTTATTGCTAAAACAAATCCTTACTCTAGACTAAACAATATGAAAGAATATAACTTATGATAAAATCATGCTAAATATTTTATAAGGTCTATAACATATTGAAATAGTGCAACAAGATTTAGACTTATGGTAATGAATCTGATTTAGTATTTATCTTAATTATATTTAGACTTATTCATAGACAACAAAAGTTCTTTTAGGCGAAATTTATGCAAGAAAGTTATGATCACAAAGATGTTGAAAAAAAACACCAAAATAAATGGATAAACAACAAAACCTTTAATGCACCTGATAATAGTGACAAACCAAAGTATTATTGTTTATCGATGTTTGCATACCCATCTGGCAAGCTTCATATGGGGCACGTTAGAAATTATACTATCGGTGATGTACTTGCACGCTTTCACAAATTGAAAGGATATAATGTTCTTCAACCTTTTGGATGGGATGCATTTGGTCTCCCTGCTGAAAATGCAGCTATGCAGAATAAAGTTGCACCAGCAAAATGGACATATCAAAATATAGAATACATGAAATCACAATTGCAAAGTTTAGGCCTAGCTATTGACTGGTCTCGTGAATTTGCAACTTGTTCACCTAACTATTACCATTGGCAACAGTGGTTATTTGTACAGTTATTTAAAAAAGGTATCATTTACCGTAGAAACGGAGTTGTTAATTGGGATCCTATTGATCAAACAGTTTTAGCAAATGAGCAAGTAATTGACGGTAAAGGTTGGCGATCTGGGGCTACCATTATCAAAAAAGAAATTCCTATGTATTATTTTAAAATAACTGAATATGCTGAAGAACTTTTATCATGCTTAGATGAATTAGATGGGTGGCCCGAACAAGTTAAAACAATGCAAAAAAACTGGATTGGTAAATCAAAAGGTTTAGAAATTTCTTTTCTACATGCTGAATCAAATTCCCAGTTAACGGTATATACAACTAGAGCTGATACCTTAATGGGGGTTACATTTATTGCGATTGCACCAGAGCATCCTTTAGTAAAATTAGCATACCAAGACAATCCGTCATTACTTGAAAGAATTAAAGAGTACCATCAAGGTGGGGTTTCAGAAGCTGAGATTGCTACTCAAGAGAAAATAGGTATTTTTAGTGGATTATATGTAAAACATCCAATAACTGGTGAGAATATTGAGGTGTGGATTGCTAATTATGTTCTTGCTAATTATGGCACTGGTGCGGTAATGGGCGTTCCAGCTCACTGCCAAAGAGATTTCGAGTTTGCGAAAAAATATAATATGAAGATCAAAGTAGTAATAAAAGAATCTGCTTGTGAATATAAGAGTCCTGAAGAATTAACACATGCGATTGCAGATGAAACTGACCCTAAGAAAATTGATCCAAATAATATATTAGTAAATTCTGGCATTTTCGATGGGTTAAATTACGAGGGAGCTATTGATAAAATACACGAAGAATTAGCTAAAACCAATCAAAGCAAAGTAAAAATTAATTTTCGATTACATGACTGGGGAATATCACGCCAACGCTACTGGGGCTGCCCAATTCCAATTATATATTGTGATATTTGTGGTGATTTACCGGTTCCGGAAGATCAACTACCCGTAATTTTACCTGAAGATATTGTTCCTGATGGGCATGGCTCACCTTTACTGCATAATAAAGATTTTATATCAACTACTTGCCCAAATTGCAAGCAGCCAGCAAGAAGAGAGACCGACACAATGGATACATTTGTTGATTCAAGCTGGTACTATGCTCGTTTTGCATCACATAATTGCAATGATAGTATGTTAGATGGACGTGCTGATTTTTGGACTCCTGTTGACCAATATGTAGGTGGAATTGAACATGCAATTTTACATTTGCTCTATGCTAGATTTTTCCATAAATGTTTACGAGATTTAGGGCTAGTAAAATCAAATGAGCCTTTTGCTAATTTACTTACACAAGGTATGGTGTTAGCTGAAACATTTTATCAAGAATCTAGTGATGGAAGAAAAACATGGGTTAATCCAGCCGATGTATCATGCATCAAGAATGAAAAAGGCATTGTAATTAGCGCAAAGTCAAAAAAAGATAATACCCCTATTAAAATTGGTGGCATGGAAAAAATGTCCAAATCTAAAAATAATGGTATTGATCCACAATTTATAATTGGACAATATGGGGCAGATACAGCTAGATTATTTATGATGTTTACAGCACCACCCGAATTATCTTTAGAATGGTCAGATAATGGATTAGAAGGAGCACATCGTTTTATTAAGCGGCTATGGCGCATAGTTTTTGAACATAAGCAAAGAGGCATCACTTCTAAATATGTAGAAGGCGAACTAAGCGTGGAACAAAAAAAATTACGCACTCAATTGCATCAAACAATTGTAAAAGTTTCTAATGATATGTCTGTACGTAAACAGTTCAATACTGCCATTGCTAATATAATGGAGTTATTGAATAGTTATTCCAAAGTAGCTTTTTTAGATAACATTGCACAACAATTTGCCCAAGAGCTACTTGAAACTGTTGTTCTTATGTTATCTCCAATTATTCCGCATGTTTGTGAAGAGTTATGGCAAGAGTTATGCCCTAACTTGGATATAAATGCACAATCATGGCCATCACCTTGCCAGAAAGCTTTAGATGCTGATGAAGTAGAAATGATCGTACAAGTCAATGGAAAGCTTCGCGGCAAAATTATGCTAGCCAAAAATCTTCAGAATGAGAAAGTGGAAGAGCTAGCAAAACAAAATGCTAATGTACAAAAATTTATTGAGGGAAGTATTATTAAAAAAATTATTCTTGTCCCAAACAAATTGATCAATATTGTTATTTAAACCCATGCTAATATCTCAGTCTTAATTTATATGTCTAACCTGAAAAATGGGTCAAAAGCACCATATAAAGCTATTTTAAAATTATGGAATACTTTTGATCCTATCGGAGTTTATCAAGATCAACAAGGTACTTGGCCAAATGATGAATATGTTAGTTACGTTGGTGCTACATTTAATCTATTAAAGAATAAGCGCACTTTAGAAGAAATTAAAATTTTTATTATGGATATCTGTGAAAATGATATGGGGCTATCAATTTCAAGCAAAGAAGTTGATGAATTTGCCATTTTATTAGAGAAATTTACTAAGAGTTTGCACTACAATTTTTAAAGTCTTATAAAATTTTAGTTAGATTCATTGTTTGAAATAGAGCTTCATTAAATCCTACCTACTTCGGCTCAATTCTTGTATTTCTTTCTTATTCAATCATGATATTATAGGAACCTATACCAGTCATCATTTGCAAACTTATTTTGAGTTTTTATTTCTTGGAATAAATTCCATGCCCTAGAGCTAGCACGAGAGTCTAAGTCGAATATTTTTTCACTTTTCCAATGTGGGAATAAATTTTTTATAAGAAAATCTCTTAATTTTGCTCTCTTTGTTTCGCTAATTTGCTCATTATTTTTTGATAACCAAGCTTTAGCATTTTCAATAATCTTTAAATATTTATAACCAGCTTGGGATCCTGATATACCAAAACATTCTTTTAATTCGTCAGGTATATTTATACCCATTGATTCTAAATCAGGCGAGTCTATTTGTGTTCTCTCAACTACTCTCTTAGTTTGTGCTTGACTCTCACTGCTAATTTTCTTATCTTCTGCTTCTGTATTATAAGCAACTATAACCTCCGGATCTGATTCAATTGTATCAAATTCTGAAACTTCTGCAATATAGGTTATAATCTTCTAATTACAAAAATATACTAAATTTTCTAAGCTAAAATTTTTTAAAATCTGATTTTTTGTTAAATTTAAGTAAATTTTCATAAAGTATACTAGCCCAATCCCTATTATTT
>JBKDHQ010000129.1:0-1494 GCA_046336365.1 Neisseriaceae bacterium | reverse complement strand
GACAGAAAAAAGAAAAGGGGGTAAGAAAATGGCTTAACTTGACCACTTTTAGAAAATAAAAATTTAGGCTTTAAGAGATCGAATTTTTATGGTCACTATGAATATTTTTAGGTGGTCATATTGACGTTAATTATACATTGTATTATTTATTGTTTTCCTTTTATTATTCATTTTTTTTGAAAGAAGATTTCAAACGAATGTTATCAATCTTAACGATTTTTTAGTGAAAAGGTTTTCATCAGTAATTATTGATCGTTTTGTCATGCAAGTTATTTCATTTGGATTTTTTATTTCTGTACCCTTATTTTTAGAAAAAATTGAGGGAATGAACCCACCTGAATCTGGTATGTTCTTTTCGGTGATGACATTAACAACAGCCATAATCTCATTATTAGTAGGCTTATTTTATAAAAATAGCCGAACATGGCTTGCTATTATATTTGGTTTTTTGATACTAATTTTAGCAAGTGTTGGATGGCTTATATTCTTGTTATATTCGTTTAATAGCTTCTTAGTTTTGAGTTTTATTTTATTTGGGATAAGCTTTGGGGTGTTGTACCCGCAAGTTAACATTGAATTTATGGAATCTTTAGAAGAAGTTAAAGATAGAAATATGAGCTCAGGTTTATTCTACACTTCATCTCTTTTTTTTAGTGTAATTGGTGTATGCATTACCACAGCAATATTAGGTTCATCAAGCGTTTTATCAAAAGAAGCTTATAGGCATTTATTGGTTGTTTGGATAGTTCTGGCAATATTTGGTATTATATTTAGGTCAATTAGAAAAACCAATAGTAAAAATTTAAGTTGTAACATAAATTAATATCGTTAAAAGTTTAATGATGATAACATATATCATAATTGTTAACCAAAATTCAATCAAAATTGACTTTTCTGATTCATCTTTCAGTACAGAAGATAGATTTGTGCTACTTGGCAGTCCTCGTTGTATTAAGGGAATCAGTCAATCTTCTCTATTAAGAATAAACCAAGTTTTTGAGATAATTGATTTTTCATTTAAGTCTATTATAAAAGTAATTCAAACTTTATCTTTTGTTCATAGCTCGATTAACATGAAAATTATTACAAACGATGAATGTGTTGAACTTGTGTGTGCAGAAGTCAGAGAATATTTAAATTTAGATGGCACTTATACGCTTGATGTTATTCATCTGGTAGATAAAGTTGAGGCAAAAAAGCGGCTGGTAGAAGCCGGTATTAAAACACCTAATTTTCTTAAATTTGAACCAGACCTTTATCTGCACTCGAAAGAAAGTTATATTAAAAAAATTTTGTCAAATATGAATTTTCCACTTGTTGCAAAACCTACGGATAAAACAAGTAGTTCGGGAGTGAGCTTAATTTATAATAATTCGGATTTAATATCTTGGTGTGATATAAATATTGCTGAATTAAATTATGAAATTGAAGAATATATTGAAGGTATTCTATATCACTGTGATTGCATTGTTCAAGCAGGTCAAATAATATATA
>JBKDHQ010000128.1:0-5250 GCA_046336365.1 Neisseriaceae bacterium | reverse complement strand
CTTATAAAAAGCTAATTGATTATATTGTAGACAGTATGAATATATAATTCTCTGATCTCCTTTATAAGTCATCCCTATATCATAATTAAGATAAAATTCATCCGGTATTTTGTCATAATCAATGGTATAGCCAAAGTATGCTCTAGTAATTTTACTGATAAAACTTTCTAATTCTATTTTAAATAGATCATCTAGTTGATGCTCAATATCAAACACATTAATGATTAGATTAGAGCTAATCTTACCTTTGGATAAATAAGTGTTAATCCCAAGTATTGATTTATCAGTACCTAATATCCATGCCTTATCAAAGTTAACCTTGTCTTCTTGAATGAATACATAGAGTACTACATTAGTTCGATAATAAATATAGCTAGTTATGGCTTGTGCAATATCAAATGGATTCATTGAAGCTAATATTTGTAAATTACGTAATAGCTGTAATACTTTATTAATTTGTCCTTGCTTGCTATTAATGTATACTTCATTAAATAGCATATTTATCCAATCCTTATAATCAGTAGTTGATTCTGGATAAATTTGTTTAATTTCAGAATCTAAATTTTTATAATTAGTTGCAAAGATATCAGCAACAGCTTGATTATCCAAATAAGTAAAGCTATTAATATCTGCAATTTGAGTATAAGCACCATCTGGTTCTTCACGCTTCATGCAATTATAAATATCATCTTTATGCGGTAATACTACATCACCGACAATAACCAAGCTGATATTTGCAATGTATTCTGGAGTTTGCAATTCTCCAGTAAGCTGTTGGGATTTTCCTATGTTTAGAGGTTTTCTATATAATGCTTGTATACCTACATCTCCTGTATTTTTAACAGTGAATTTGTTATTGCTCACTTGAATAATATTCTCACCACCAAAATTTACAGTAAAGGTACAATCATTAGTAACATCGATTAGACTGTAATCATCAGCAAAGAATCCTGCACGCAATGTTAAACTAGTATTGTTATATGGCAATGAATTAACTCGAGTTTTATCAATAAATATTTGTAGTTTTGCCATACTGTATGTTATTTTTCATGGTTTAAATTGTTTATTATTCTTTCTTTCATATTACTTTTATTTATATTCCTAATTACTGAGCTTCTAATTACTAGTTTTGCATAACATAAACATTAATAGCAGCATAAGTAATATCATATACTAGAAACAGGTTATTATCTTGTTGCACTTCTGTATTAATTGGTATATTATCTTGTGTAGCTTTATAATCAACTTTTCTATCAATTAGTATTTGAGCATATATGCCATTAGTTACACTTAAACCACTATCAATTGATTGTACAATATCACTTAATAATATATATCTGCCATTACCAATTTGAGTACCATATAGTGGACTTGTAATAAATGCCCGCCTAACTTCACGTCTAATTAAATCAGCAACAGTTATGTTGTTAAAGCTGGCTAATACCGTATCTAGAGTTAAGTTGGGTAATAATATGACTCCAATATTTATGGTATTTGCTTCCACGTATATTTGAGTATCGGTACTCGATACTAATGCATTATCATTTATTGGTCGTTGGGTTTCGATATAGTCTTGTGTACTTTTAATATCAGTTTTTGTGGTAGTACGGTTATAACTAATATCTGAATTAGCTAAGATTACATCAGGGTCATTAGTTCCAGATAATACAAATATGGATAAGATTCCAGTTTGTAGGATATTAGCTATTACATAAGCATCGGTGATATTTGGTTGTGATGTAGCCCAAGTAATATAGTCTTGTTTAGTTCCACCAAGCTTTGGGTTTTGAATAGCTTGGATTATTCTATATCTGACATTAGCATCAGTTTCACTACCTGCACCATCATTCATGCCTAACACTACTAATTTATCTATATTAGCTATAGGGATAGCTAACTTTAATTCAGTACCATTAGCTAATTGTTGCCCAGACCCAGTATTGGTACATTGGATTGGAATTTGCCCAAGCTCACCAGCTCTAATTATGGTTGTTTGCTGTACAAAATAATGATTATTTGATATGCTTAACTTAGTATTAGCGGGTATGGTTATATCCTGAGTTTGTTTAGACACTAAACTACAATAACCAGTAGCAGGAACCCCAGCACTTCGTGGTGCTAAATTATATGAAGCTAGAAACTTGTCTAATGCATTACCACTTGCGTACTGTGGGAAGATATTTTGTCTAAAAGAATAAATATCTTGATCTATACCACTAGCAATACCACCGATTACATTGGCTTTAACCCACCAATCAGTTGCAACTGCATCTGGTAATGCAATTGGATTTAATGCTTTAACAAATTTTACATATTGTTGGTAATATTGTTGTTGTGTTTTCATATTTTATTTAGGTAAATTATCATTATCAAACCAGCTATTACTTTCACTATGATATTGTTTAACTGCATTAGATTCAAAATTACTTTGATTATTATCAGATAATACTGGCTTATTAGCAACATAAGATATATGTTGTTTACCGCTAAAGGTGACTGCACAAGTAGTAATTACAAATACTAGCATAATACTTAATAATGATAATAAAAGATTTCTCATATTACTTTATCCAATATAAAATGTATTTGTTCACCACTAGTATCAGTTCCATTAATCTCAATTGTGATATTACCTAATACTAAACGTGGTATCTTAATTTCTTTAATAATGATTTTGCCTTGTTCTACCATTGGTTTTAATGCGTTAGCTACTATTTGGGCTAATTGAGTTTTATTAACACTACCACGTTGATTTGCTAATGTATATAATAAACTACCAGTACTATTATCTTTGGCATACATATACTTCTTTTGCGGCATAGCTAATCTTAAATAAATCTCAGTTAATATTTGATTACGATTAGCTATTTGCCCATTTAGATTCACATAATCTTGAGTTTTTGGGTCAAGATAAATACTGGTGTTGTAATACACGTTAATCTACACTAAAACATTATTATTTACTCATACATATATCTACATGTGCTATTTACTTACATCTGCTATAATTTTATTGGTTTTGCATTATTATTTAACAAATACTCTTCATTACTAATTGAGGTTTTATCTTTACTAATATTTGGATCGGGAGTAATCGGACTAGCTTTGCCTGAATCATCAGTACCTGCTTTTACTCCTTTATGAGTATGATTATTTAGATAAGTTTCAATTGTATCTAATCTATTTAAAATATCAGTTAAATATTTTGCCAACCACTCCCCAGATGGTAAGGTTGCACTATAGCTTTTATCATCAATCTTATAAGCTCTAATAGCATCATTTTGCTGGGTTAATAGCCAATTATCACTAAATAAAGCGCTTTCCCCAGCTTTTAAGCTATACGGTAGATTATCAAACCCAACTACTACACCTAATAGTACTGGATTACTACCCGTATCTCCTGTATTAAGTAATAATCCATTTATTCCATCTTTAGGTACACTGATATAGCCATAAGGAAATATACAGGGTACGTTTTGTCTATTATTACCTATTACAGAAATATTAATGACATCACAAGTAACACAACAGTTATTGCTACTATTAAACCTTGCATTTTTTATATATCCTGCTAAAACTAATGAGCGTGTTTTTATCCAATTAATTGCTTTTTTAAAGTCACTCATGACAGTTATCCATAACATTCACTCATAAAATTATCCTGCACCTTTGTCATCCCAAAGTGTAGTAAAGCTATATGGCTTACATAAACCTAGACTTAGTCTAGTACCACCATTGATATCATAGTTCAACATCATCTGATAACAATAAAACTTGCTGATTTCTAAGCCTAGGTTACCATTATCATCAACATTTACAGTATGACCTAATGGTATATCAGTTAATGTACCATTAGCCTTATTGTAGCAAGATAGTCGTGGTAAATCTATTTCTAACTGTGTTTCTAAAAATGCATCTTGGGCTAATAATCTATTTGCATATAAACCTACTATCGGTTTATTGCTTTTGACTCCTGATACATCAGTAGCAACAATATTGTTGTTTATTCCTTGAGTAATATCAAATAAGCGTAATAAGGTTGGATCACGTACTATGTTATCGCTTAAATCTACAATATCATTGCGACTCAATGTAAATATTCCAGTTTTCAGTAATTGTTGTCCGCGACTAAATATATTGCCAGACAGTTGAGAAACATAATTAATTGTGTTTTGCTCATTACTACCAATAATATTAAAGCCAAGTGGAATGAGTGAAGCAAATGCTCGATTACATACAATGCCTGCATTTTTACTAATCGAATATCGTTCATATTTAATACTATCCTCAGCTACACTATCATTGAATTTGCCAATATCAAAGTTATAGAAATCACTAATACTATCAGATAAACCTGATTCAGTTACTGATGGAATAGCAATTTTAATCGTACCATCTAAATCCTGATAGATTAATCGTTGATAAGCATAGATGGTACGTAATAAGCTATCAAATCGATTATCATTGGTGGAGGCAAAGAAGTTAACCACACTTTTACTGCTTAGTCCATCCTCTCCAGCTCGAATTAGAAAAGCTAATTGCTGATTATTATAACTATCATAGCTATTAATTATTTGATGATTAATCGCATAACTCATTAGCGATTCATTCTGAAAAGCTAATAATATCTTGCCTAACTCAACTTGATTAGCTACAAAATCAGTAATCGGAAATTCACCACCACCTAACATTAGCGTATCGTTAATATAATTGGCAACTAATTGATAAGATAACTGTCCAAGTAATGATAAACAATTAAGAGTTAGATTTAATCCAGTTTGAGTACCTTGGCTTATATTAACTGTAGCAATATATCCAACAAACACAGCCTTATAGACACCATTAAATACTTCATCGATTTTAACGATATTACCTTCAGCAAGTGCTGAATTAAATAGCTTAGCCTTCTTATTTCCTGAATGATTATTACCACTATAAGTTAAATCAATAACTGCACTATTAGATAATGGCATAAATAGATTATTAATAATAAAGATTCGTTCTATACCATAATTACTTAATAGCCCATTAATATCATTAGTTTCATTACTAATAATATTATTCTGGTTATTTATTATGTTAAAGATTGATATTGTGTAACTGATATTGTTGGTAGGTAGATTCATGACTCTTATGTCCTTATAAATTATTTCTATTTAAAGTATTTCATTGCCATGAACCCCCTGCAGAACTGTACGTGCGAATTTCCCGCATACAGCTCCCAGAAATAACATTCACAACATTGCTATT
>JBKDHQ010000127.1:0-3198 GCA_046336365.1 Neisseriaceae bacterium | reverse complement strand
ACTGGAATATTGTTTAGAGAAATATTCTTGTTCAGTTTAATATTTAATGATGTACTTTCCCCAATAGCAGAAGATTTAGCAGATATAATACCCGATTCAGTAATAGTTGCAAAATTTGGGTCTTTGATAGTAAAAGTAAGGCCATCTTTTGTACTCAGAATCTTTCTAGTTCCTTTTTTATCAATACCAGCCACTAATATTTTTTGTGGATAACCGGTAACTAAATCAATACTGCCTGATTCAGTAGGAGATACCAGTACAATAGACTCAATTGGTAAATTAGCTGGCTTATATCCTGATGGTCCATTGCTACTGCCACTTCCGCCGCCGCCACATCCAGAAAGAAATAGTATCAAAACCATTGCAAGTGTAAATAAACTAGTCTGCAGCATTTTTATACTGCGTGTTGAGTTTTCTCTTGTACCCATATTATATAAATTCATAAATTATGCTCCATAAGTTTTTGTATAACTAATCTATATTGTTTAATAAAAGAAATTCAGTTTGTGATTAAATAAAAATAATTAATAGAATGTTTTTGTTATTTACAAAAACATTCTATTAGGCTGAGCTTTATTGCTCTATGCATGGACCAGCATTAAAAATACATTTTATTCCTAACGGTGGAATTTTATTATCCTGAGGAGTTGCAGTTACATCAACGGGTTGTTCTGGTATCGAAGGATACTGGAATATAACATTAGGAGAGTTTGGATCACCCCAAAATGAATAACCACTTGGTGTTATAGCATAGTTTACAGGCAATGTGTAATCTTTTATGCTACCATCGTTATATAAAGCATCTAATAAAACTCCACAAATGTTACCACTAGTAGTAGTTACGCATTTACTTTTTTCGCCAATAACTAATTTAACAATAGCTAATGGAACAGCTTGAACTGTTATAGAATTTGATTTAATATCAGGATAAGCTTGAGCCGTAGCATTAATTGTAACATGACTTTCTGAGTTATAGTTAGATTCAACGCTCATTGTATTATTGTTATTATTACATTTAATTGGGTATCCACAATTCCAATTAACTGCTATATTGGATGATTCTCCATCTGAATAATGGCCAATAGCAATAAGAGTTTGACTTGTTCCTGCAACAATTGTTGATTTAGTGGTATCTATATTAATACTTTCTAACTTATGATCATTTACCTGAAATTCTTTACTAGATGATATATAATTTCCATTTGCAGTTTTATACTTAGCTGTAACTAGGGTTTTTCCCTTACTTTCAGCTTTTAGTATACCTTGATCTTTATCTACAATCTCAACTATTCCGGTTGGATTATATTCCCAGGTAATACTTGTAGGGGAAATAAGGCCTTTTTTGTTATCAGAATAAGTTGCTATAATAGTTAGCGGTGTAGTTTCACCTTTAGCTAAAATGGTTCTACCATCAATAGCTATACTAGATACCACAGCACTTGTAACTAAAACATTAGTCGTAAACTGTATTGTATCATTCTGACTATTTTGACAAGATAAGGTAAAATAAGTTAACCCTTGTTGAAGTGCTTTCACTATAGAATAATTACCCATGCTTGTTACTTCAACCTGTCCTCCACTGGTACCATTTAACCATTCACATTGGCTTTCTAATTTTAAATCTAAAGGACGAGTTTGACCATCTGAATATATTGCATATGTATAGACATTTGTTGTTAGCCCATTAGCTATAGTAATTTCTGATTCAGTAGGAATAGGAAGGCCACCTGATTTATCAGTAACATATATAGATTCTATTACAGGATTACCAATAGTTATTCTTGCAGTAGCTGATTCGCCTAATTTTGAATAAGCTTTAACAACTACATCCCCTTTTGATTCATATGTAGTAAGCAAACCTGTAGAGTTATCGATAGTAGCTTTAGAACTATCCACTGACCATAAGACGTTATTAGTCATATCAAGATTAAATGCATTACTCTCGAAAGAGAAAGTACCTATTGCATTCATTTGCATCTTACTATTGTTAGGCATAACATAGTTATTAGGCGATATACTCATATTAACCAAGCGAGCATTTACTACATATACAGAAATATTATATTCTTTACCGCTCTCTATTCTAGCTTGTGTGGCAGTAATTTTTGTATTTCCATATTTTTTGCTAAATAAAGTTGTGCCATATATAGTATCACTTTCGAATGCTACTGAAGGGTTAAGAGATGACCATAAGCCAGTATATGTACTAATATCTCGGGTTACATTGTCATTAAATAAACCTTTGGCGCTTAATTTCACATGGAAATGTTCAGGAAGAAGAATAGATGATTCATTACTGTTATTTGCATATATTTTGATAGACTTTAATGTAGTCGTATCTATTTTTACTTTAATATTATTTAAAAATATTTTATTGTTAAGATTAATTGTTAATGAAGTCTCTCCAGGGACTTTGCCACTGATAATACCTGATTCGCTAACTCTAGCATAACCTGATTCTTTTATTTTAAAAGTAAGGCCGTCTTTTGAAGTTAATAATTTGTTGGTTCCATTTTTATTAATTCCAACAACTAAGAGTTTTTGTGGATAACCAGTTACTACATTAATGCTGCCTGATTCAGTAGGTGATACTAAAGCAATAGATTCTATTGGTAAATTAAAAGCGGCAGGTGTGGTGTTTTTAGCTGCATTACTACTTCCACCGCCTCCGCCGCCACATCCGGATAAAAGCAACATAAAAGATATAAAAAAAGAAAATATGCTAATAGATAGCATATTTACATTCATTGCGGATCGTTCCTTTGGTTCCTGATAATATGAATTCATGATATATACTCCACTAGAATTTATATTAATTAATATAATATGGATTTTATAATATGTGTTAAGAAAAAAGTTCGTAATTTTGGGGAGTTTTTTTAAAATTGCTTAATATTTAACACGGCAAACCGGCGCTAAGAAAATGTTGTATAATAAGGAATGTTAACAAGTATTGGGAGTATAAAAATGTTATTAGAAACTTTTAAAACAGTACCAGACCATAGAAGAGCTCAGGGACGGAAATATGATTTAGGCACATTACTATTCTTAAGTACGTTAGCCTTATTAAGCGGAGCAAAAGGCTATAAGGATATTTGTACATATATAAATAGTAGATTCGGAGAATTAAAGGAATTGTTTGCCATTAAATGGCGTGAAGCTCCTAAAAGGACAACAGTAAATGATACATTGCGTGGT
>JBKDHQ010000126.1:0-11054 GCA_046336365.1 Neisseriaceae bacterium | reverse complement strand
TGCAATAATAGTAAATAGAGCAACAATTCTATCAGGTTTAGTAATATGAGAACTCTCCATGTTAAAGCCTTTAGTTTTTGTTTTATTGAACAAACATTCAATATTCCATCTTCTAGCATATAATTCAAAAGGGTTTTGATGGTGCGCCAAGCTAAGCGTAAATTAGCCAGTGAGTGCAAATCTCATCTATGTAAAGGTTAGCCACCAACATAGAAGCAACCAATAGGGTTATGGAGGTGACAAAGTAACTTAAGCATATTGGAAGCGATATATTAGAGCATAACGAAAGTGAATGTATTGAGTCCCGAAATACCCATTATTATGGAGGTCGACGCTTTCATTTGTGACGGAAGACAACACTCTGGCATACGATATGGCTTGTATGTCCGAGCTCCATCGGGGTCTGAGGCAATGCTATGATATAAGATGGTTAGTTTATGAACTTGGGAGAACTGTCTATTTCTTCGGTAAAAAAAAAGCTGGAGTAATTACAAACAAGAGCAAAACTCAAGGATGTAATGATGGATAGTCAGTAGTCGGGGTTACTCGTAGTACTCGGAGATTGGGAGAGCCAATTACATGGGGAAGGGGTAACGGAAATTAACGCTTGAAGGAATAGGATTAATCTTATGCAGACACAGAGTTGCAAGTTTGAGATGACAAATAAATTCCCTCAAATAACAGCAAAAGCTAGAGTTGATAAGCAGTTAAAGTTTACATCTCTAATTCACCATATAGATGAAAAGTTATTATGGAAAGCTGGATTAGAATTGAAGACAGGCAAAGCAACTGGTATAGACCGAATTAGTGTTGAAGAATATCTAAGTGATGGCAATGCTAATATAAGAGTACTGTTGGAACGGTTAAAAGCCAAGACTTATAAAGCCAAGCCAGTGCGTAGGGTATATATTCCAAAGCCTGGTAAAGCTGAGAGACGAGGTTTAGGTATACCAACAACAGAAGATAAGTTAGTACAATTGTGCACCAAGTATATACTTGAGGCAATATACGAAGCTGATTTTCTGGAGTGTTCTTATGGTTTTAGACCAGAACGAAGTTGTCATACTGCAATAACTAGACTAAATACGGTGGTTATGAGTAAACCAATAAACTATATAGTGGAAGTGGATATACGTAAATTCTTTGATAACATAAATCACTACTGGCTATTACGATGTTTAGAGGAACGAATTAGCGACCCAAATTATTTGTGGTTGATAAGACGGTTTCTAAAATCCGGAGTAATGGAGAATGGAGCATATACAGAGAGTGGCATTGGTGCGCCTCAGGGAGGCGTGATTAGCCCGCTACTTGCGAATATATACTTACATTATGTGTTAGATTTATGGTTTGAGAAGGTATTTAAGTATACGAGCAGATGCTATATGGAATTGATAAGGTATTGTGATGATTTTGTGGTGCTATTTGAAAGTCAAAAAGATGCGTATAAATTTCTTGAGGAATTAAGAAGTAGATTAGCGAAATTTAACTTGGAAGTAGCAGAAGACAAAACACAGATACTAGAGTTTGGTCGTAATACATACAATCGTAGTAAAAGAACTGGTAATAAGGTATCAACGTTTAACTTTCTTGGATTTACTCACTATTGTAGAGATAGTCGAAAAGGCAAATTTACAATTGGTAATAAAACAAGCAAGGATAATTTGAGGCGCAAACTAAGCGACATGACAAGTTATATTAAATCGGTGATAAACATGTTACCACTTGGTGTGTGGATAGATACAATCAAACGTAAATTAAGTGGTCATTATAATTATTTTGGTGTTAGTGGTAATTACCACTGTATCAAACAATATTATAGTCAAACCATTTCAATAATGTTTAGATTGTTAAATCGGAGAAGTCAAAGAAGAAGTTTCAACTTTAATGGCTTCGTGGAATACTTACATGTAAATCCATTACCACAACCAAGAATAAAGGTCAATATTATTAAATATCAATAATAGCAATGTTGTGAATGTTATTTCTGGGAGCTGTATGCGGGAAATTCGCACGTACAGTTCTGCAGGGGGTTCATGGCAATGAAATACTTTAAATAGAAATAATTTATAAGGACATAAGAGTCATGAATCTACCTACCGAACCAAAAACTATTTTAAGAACAAATAGCAATACAAAAATCTTTCAAAGCCAAAAAATTAATTCTATTTGTGACAAAGGTATGCAATTAATTGTAAGAAAAATTACTAGCACCCCAAGTATAGTTGACGATATTGATGGCCGATATTCTGATAATCCAAGCGGATGTTGTGGAATAATAACTAATTTTATAGATATTTTGGCTAAAGAGAAAGCTATGGATCAGCTTGATGCTGTTCACTCAAAACTTATATTAAATAATAAATCGGTATCAATTGATCTTACAAATTTCAATAAAATAATAAACAATTTCATTGAGAAAGGTTGCGGAACTTGCCAGCATCAATGCATTCTCCTTGCTTTGTATTTGTTGGAAAATGGGATAAGTTCGGAGAATATTTTAATGGTTTACTTTAAGAATTATTTAAACTCTAGAGATATTTATAATCAAAATCATGAAGCACATTATATGTTGTATATAAAAATTGGAAATCAAGGTGTTTATTTAGATCCTTTAACTAATAATAAATATACAGATTTTGAAATGGAAAAGCTAACTGGTAAGTTTAATACGCCATTTATTCTTAGAGGCCTAAATGATAAATATACTATGCATAGTAAAAGATTTAGCGTAGATAAATTAAACCAATTTATCTCACTTGAATCAAAATTTATTACTAATCAATTAAATTCATATTAAGTTAAGGTATTTCAATTTTTTCTTCTCAAATTTAATATCTGTATTACTCCAAGCAAATGTACTAAGATAGCAAAATATACATTAAATTCATAAATGTATTTTATAATAATAATTGTACATAATATCATGATATGGTATAATTAAAAAAATGTTAGCTATAGGTGCAGTTATGCATGTAAAATTATATAAAAATGGTAGAATATCTTTGCCACTAAAATTACGTAAGAAATTTAATTTTAATGATGGTGATGATTTAATTATTACTGAGTGTGAAGACGGGATAAAAATTACTAATCGAGAACTGATACTTCAAGAGTTATATAATGAATTTATTGGCATAGACTTAATAGGTGAGTTAAAAAGATTTAGAAGTGAAGAATTTGACTTGGATAAAGAATCATGAATAAGAATTTATTAGCTGTTTTAGATGCCTCTGCTTTACTAGAATTTATTAAAAATGAAAATGGGTCAAGTTCCGTTAGGCAAATTATAAGTAATAGTGTCATGACTAGTATCAATGTTACTGAAGTAATAATCGCACTAGGAAGGATACATCCTGAACGGCTTCTACATTACCATAATGTAGTAAACCAAATCATTACGAATATTTATGAGTCAGATTCTGAATTATCACTTGTAGTTAGTGATATATTAATAAAATATCGCAAAGAACATAATATATCATTAGGTGATGGTTATTGTCTTGCCTTAGGTAAGTTTTTAGATTTACCAATATATACAGGTGATAACGCTTGGTCTGGGTTAGAACAAAAGTTAAATATAGAAATTAGATATATTAGATGATAAGATGAAATATTTCATACTATTATATTTTAATTAGATATGATAGATATATTTACATTATCCTGAGAGTTGGTTATAGTTAGGAGTCACTGTTATATTTTGATCAAATATCGTTTAAAAAGTCTCGTAGAGCTGTATCATGGTCTGGGTGATTCTTAAATACGCCACAATGCTCTAAAGCTTGCCCAAATTTATAGCCAATTTCATTTTGCAGTATTGAATTGACCGTAGTAATATCAAATCGATTATATTTTGCAATTAATTCAATAAACCAGCTTTTATGTTTATGTAATGTTTGATTATTTTCTAAATACTCTAGCCCTAAAATTTCATTATTAAGTAATAATAATTTAGCAATCTCTTCTAACTCTGTACTTAACCTACCTGGCAATATTGCTAGGCCCATAGCTTCAATTAATCCAATATTTTCTTTTTTGATATGATGTAAATTTTTATGTGGATGAAAGATACCTTCAGGATATTCGCTATTAGTTCGATTATTTCTTAATAATATATATAATGCATAAAGATTATTATCAAGTCTGCGTAGAATTGGTGTTATACCGTTATGTCTAATGTCGCCGCTTTTTGCAATAATTGATAATTCAGGGTTAGAGTAAGTGTACCATTTATTAATAAGAAATGTACCTAATTTTAAGAGGTTAACACGGTTTCCAACTAGCTGAATTGTAGATATTGGCCAGTTCAAATAATTTATTTTAATGTTTGGGCAAATAGTTGAATCTAGACTAAACTTTATTTTTGATAGTTCAATTGGAAATTGGTAGTCTCCTGCTTGATAATGATCATGATTCAATATTGACCCACCAACAATTGGGATATCGCTATTTGAACCAATTATATAGTGGGGTGCAAAATCAAGAAAATCAAAAAATGCTTTTAATGTATCTTCATTTATTTGCATATCATAATGCTTAGTATTGATTACTATTGAATGTTGATTATAATAAGAATATGGTGAAAATTGAAAAAACCATGATTGCTTATTTAATTTTAGCTCTATCATCCTATGTGTATGACGTGAGGGAAGAGTATTACTACCTTCAAACCCTTCATTTTCAATACATAATAAGCATTTTGGGTATAGATTGTTATCTTGAGGCTTAGTTTTTAATTGTGCAATTTCTAAAGGATCTTTTTCTGGTTTGGATAAATTTATTGTAATTTGTAAATTTCCATATTGAGTTTGAGTTATCCATGATTGATTTTTTTCTAATTCATACATTTTTATATAATTAGTACTGCAACTATAATTATAGTACCAGTCAATTGCTTGTTTTATTCCAAGTTGATGATATTTATGCCAAAACCTTTGTTCAATATAACTTGGAGGCGGTAAAAGGGTACTAATGATATTGGTTTCTATCATGTCATAACTACTGCCTAGCAATTGTTTTTGCTGTGCAGATAATAGTCTAATAATTTGTTGACATATTTGCGGGATATTTGTATCAAACGTTGACTGTGTTAATTTTGTAAACTTAATATCCACAGTATAAGAAATTTTAAATTTTTGATATAAGCAATTTTTGAAATATATTATATCACGAGAATCAATTATTTCAAGTTCATGAGCTTGATTAACCAATAGATTAATCAGATTTTCAATCGATTGAGTAGGTTCTTCCATTAAAATTCCAAATGATTATGTATTAATATTCTTACGTCTTTCTCGTGTTTTCTTTTTCGCGAAATAAACTATAGTTAGGAAAATAACCCATAATGGAGTAACATAGACGCTTAATTTCATACTATCCATTTTTGTCATAGCTACCATTACAGTAATAAGCATTATAATTGCAAAAATGCTAGAAAATGGATATAGTCTTAGTCTGAATTTTAGATTATCATGTTTATGTTTCCTACGAAAACTAATTTGTGTGATCAAAATCATAAACCATGTAATTAAAATTGCACCGGTTGTAATAGTTAATAGATACATTAATGCCTTATCTGGAAATAAGTAATTCATAATTACTGTAATTAATATAACAAAACTTGTAAATAAAACTGATGCAAATGGTATACCTGTTTTAGAAACATTAGATAAATATTTGCTAGCGTTATTTTGTAATGATATACTATATAATATGCGTGAGCTACTATATAAGCAACTGTTAAATGATGATAAGGCAGCAGTAATTGCAACTATATTCATTATTTGTGCAGCAACCGGTATGCCAATTTTTTGGAATACATCAACAAAAGGGCTAATATTAGTTGAAAGTTTTTCATATGGGTATAAACAAATAATTGCTAACATTGTAAGGACATAAAATAATAATATCCTGATTATTACTCCGTTAATTGCTCTTGGTATATCACGCTTTGGATTTTCTGCTTCGCCAGCGGCAATACATACAAATTCAGATCCACCAAATGCAAATATAACGATAACAAAAGAAATAATGAAGCCCTTAAAGCCACCAATAAAAAATAGGTTTGGGTTAGAGTATTGATGTAAATTTGGGTTAAATTCGTGTTTGAAAAATATCAAATATACGCTAAATGCTAACATTAAAACTATAGCGCTAATTTTTATTCCAGTAAAATAAAATTCAAATTCACCAAATACTTTTATGCTAAGTAAATTTATTATAGTAAAAAGGATAAGAAGAATAAAACATAAAATCCAGTGTGGTATTCCGATAAACCAATAATCAAAGAAAAATGCTATAGCAGATAATTCAACCATACATACGATTGTATACTGAAACCAAGCATTCCAACCGACAATAAAACCACCATATTCTCCTAAATAATCATGTGCATATCTGCTAAAAGATCCAGGGCAGGGGTTATGTAGAGTCATTTCACCTAATGCTCTTAAGATTATAAACATTATGAGACCACCAATAATATAGGCAAGTACAATAGAAGGACCAGTTAAATGAATTGATTTGGCAGAACCAAAGAAAAGGCCAGTGCCAATAGCGCCACCTAAAGCAATCATTTGCAAATGTCTATTTTTTAGTTTATGCTTTAAATTCTTATCAGTACTCATGCGAAGCGGTCCTTTTTATAGATTTTATATAATATCCAATTGAAAGAAGAATTAGCCATACAGGCGTTATGTAAATGGCTAATTTCATATCCTTTATTTGTGACATTGCAATTATAACAACAATAAAAAATATAATAGCAATAATTGATGAAAATGGGTATAAAATTTGTTGATAGCTATATTGTGATGTACCCTTATTTAATTTGTTTGATGTATTTCTTAAGTGTCGTTTAAATGCTATATGTGTAATTAAAATAAAACTCCAATTTATTATAGCTGCAGCTGTAGCAATTGCTATTAGTACATTAAATATTATATTTGGGTATAAGCGGTTTAAGATTATAGTTAAAAATATACATATAAGTGATATATAAAGTGAATTTCTAGGTATTCCATTATTACTTATTTTAGTAACAAATGATGGTGCATTTCTTTGTTGTCCGAGATTATACATCATACGTGCTGTACCATATATTCCACTATTTAAGGAAGAAAGTGCTGCTGTAATTGCTATTAAATTCATTAGGCTTGCAGCTTTAGTAATGCCAATTTTTTGAAATACATCAACAAAGGGGCTAATCTGACTACTAATTTTATTCCATGGATATAAACACATAATAATGGCCATAGTAGCAATATAGAAAATTATAATACGAACAATAATTCCATTTATTGCAAGAGGAATAGCTTTTTGTGGATCTTTCGATTCACCAGCAGCCGTACCAATTAATTCAAAACCTCCAAATGAAAATACTACAATTACAAATGATAAAATAAATCCTTTAATCCCAGTTGCAAAAAAACCACCATATTGCCATAAGTTGCTAATGTTGGTTATACTATTTTGTTTAGTATCATGATCAAAGAAAATAAGATATATCCCAAATATAATTAATGCGATTATCGTAGTTACTTTAATTCCAGTAAACCAAAATTCAAATTCTCCAAAGAATTTTACTTGTAATAAATTTATACTACCAAAAAATAGTAGTAGAATTAAAGTAGTTATCCAGTGCGGTAAGCTTGGAAACCAGTAGTCCATGAATATGCCTGTAGCGGTGAGTTCTATCATAGATACAATAATATAATTAAACCAGTAGTTCCAACCAGATATAAATCCAGCATAATCTCCTAAGTATTTATAAGCATAAAAACTAAATGAACCTACATTAGGTTCATTTACGGCCATTTCACCTAATGCTCGAATCACTATGTAAATTATAATTCCACCAATTAGGTAAGATAATAATATAGCTGGACCTGCTAGCGCTATTGTTTTACCTGCTCCAAAAAATAGTCCGGTACCAATAGCACTACCTAATGCAATCATCATAATATGTCTAGTTTTTAAGGTGTGCTTCATGTATACTTTCTTTATAATTCTAGGATGCCAAGAAGTGGGAAAATTGGCTGACAAATTGCAGGTAATGGATAATTTATACCAACACTAGCTTTGGGATAAGCTGCAATATTATGAAAATCTGTTCCAATACTACATAATAAATTGTTTTTATATGCTAATTGTGCAATATTTAATGCTTCAGTTGTGGAATGAGAAGAACTAATCACTTCTATACCAATTCCTCCACAAGATTTAAATTCTGTAATTAACTCTTGTAGTTTGGTATTGGTGAATTTATAACGGCTTGGATGTGCAATAACAGCAATACCACCACTATTTAAAATCCAAGCTAACGTATCCTTAAGACTTGCCCATTCCTGAGATACGTAAGCAAGCCCACCAGTGGTTAGATATTTATCAAAAACACGGTTAGCTTTAGCATAACCATTATCTACTAAAAACCTAGCAAAATGAGTTCTACTTAATGCATTAGGGTTAGAACAGTACTTTAATGCGCCTTCTAAAGCATTAGGGATACCAAGTTTTGCTAATTTATCAGCAATTTTTTGTCCGCGCACTAATCGAAAAGAACGTAATTTCTCTAAATTAGCAACAAGCTCTGTATTATTTTCATCAATTCCAAGTCCTAAAATATGTATTAAATTCTTATTCCAAGTCACTGATATTTCAACTCCAGCGATAAAATGAAGGCCTAGTTTATCTGCTTGAATACGAGCTTCTTTTATTCCACAAACAGTATCGTGATCGGTTAGGGCAATATATCTACCACCATTTTGTTTAACCATCTCTAATACTTCTATAACGCTATGTGCTCCGTCAGAATGTATTGAGTGGCAGTGCAAATCTATAGGGATTTTATGATTTTGCATAATTTCTATTTCCAAATATTTTACTGCCGATTCTAATATGAGTTGCACCGTTTAATATAGCAAGTTCAAAATCATTAGACATACCCATTGATAAACTATCAATGTTATTAAATTTAGTAGATTGTAATTTAGTAAATAATTGTTTTAATTGATGAAATTCATTATTTATAATTTCTGTATTAGAAGTTTTACTGGCAATGCCCATTAAGCCCCTAAAAATCATATTAGGTTGTTGATTAATTTTATTACCAAGCTCAATAATATAATCCATATTATCAGAGGCTATTCCATGCTTGGTTTTTGAATTATTTATATTTATTTGAATTAAAGTGTTTATTCTATGTGGGTTTGCAAGACCATATTTACTAATAGTAGCGATTTGAGATAACTTTTCTACACTATGTATCCAATTAGCAAAAGGAGCAATATATTTTATTTTATTACTCTGTAGCTCTCCAATATAGTGCCAGGTTATATTTAGGTCTTTTAATTCAAGAGCTTTTTTATTAAATTCAAGAGCGTAATTTTCGGCAAATGAATATTGCCCATAATGATAAGCTTCTCTAATTACAGATACTGGGAATGTTTTACTAACTGCAATAACTTCAACTGGGTGCTTATAAGGGCTATTTTTGACTGTAGCAGCTATTTTTTGTTTAAGACTTTCTAGATTATGTTGCAAATTCTGCATATTTTAAATTTATTCTCATTTATATTAATACATCATTTTACCACAATTAATAATTGAAACATAACAGTATAAATTATATTTATACTCTGTATGATTAACTAGTATAAGATAAGTTTTTTTGCAATTTTCCGCATAGAAACTCCACAAATTTATTATCTTTGCTACTCTTTACTTTGATAGAATACGATTATTATTTATTTAATACAAGGAAAATAATGAATCATTTTGATAGATCAAGAATCAGTATAAATGGAGGAATGGTTATAAATCCTGGTGCTTCTAATAATATTAGTAAAGCTGATACTTTTAATAATATAGTCGGATTTTTAGAAAGTTAATTTTCTACAGACACATTATTAGTGAAAAGTATTATAAAGGGATTAATACAATATAGAATAGCTAGAGATAGCAAGAGCATTAGTAAAGAAGATGGAGTTAAATTATTTGACAAAATATTGGGGAACCAAAAATGGTTAGCAAATGCAAAGGGAATAACCAGCGCATGTTTAGTTGAATTTGCTACTAATTCAGCATTTTCATGGAATTTACCAAGTGAGCTAAAACATTTGCTATGTGGAACAGATACTAAAGGAAAAGCTTTATCTAATAAAGTTAAAAGAGAAATTGAAGATGCAATTGATGAATTAATTCGAGATTATTCTAAAGCCAAACAATATTTGCAAGAAAATGATATTTTAAAATTTTACTGGCAACATGAAAATAGCTATATCCTGATTACTTCGCAAGATATCAAATGCCTAAATAATAAATTATTTTCACAAACTTTAAATCATCCATTAATAACAAATGATGTTAATGCTATAAATATGTATTCTATGAAATTTAAATCACTTTGTGGATTTTCACTTGTAGAATATTTACAAAAACACCCAATTATAATCTTTTATAATAGTAAGTTAGGAATTTTAGATAATCTATCAATTAAACAATTCCACTGTAATAGCATAGCAAATACTAATCATCGATCTTTAGTTAAAGAATTTTCTCTTATTGTACAACCTGCTCTAACTCAAAATAGGAAGGCTTGCTATATCATGAGTATGCCTTTGATTGATCAGGAGGATTTTAATTATATAGAGATTGTACCTGGTTCAAGTATACTTGATATTTATAAAAGTTTAATTGAAAAATATAAAGATAAATTTAGACTAATCTTTAAGTCAGCAATTTCAATGAAAAGTGAAGGTATTGTAATGCCTGGATTCGGTAATGAATTTAAAGATATAAATATATATGCCCAATCATTTATATTAAAGATATTTATAGATATTTATGATGAAATGAAGGATTTACCAGGATTACCGCAAATTAGTTTTTTTAAGGATTATAAGAACAGCCTATTTTTTAATATAGTGAGCCCTGTTGTCAAGACCAAATTTAACCATTTCATAGAAATATTCACATAATCAAGCAGCTGTCTTTACAGTTACTGAATTTTCATCTAGTTTACAATAAACTAAATATTCTTTACCTAAATTTTG
>JBKDHQ010000125.1:0-48068 GCA_046336365.1 Neisseriaceae bacterium | reverse complement strand
TTTGCTAAATTGAGAAGCTTTACTCTTAATATACTGCGTGCTAATAAAGTCAAAAACATTCGGACTGAATTGTTTACCAACTGTTGCAATATCCAACATTTATTAGATTATAATTTTTTATTTTAGCACCGGTTCGCCCTGGTTTTCATGATTGAATGGGCCGCAAACTCCCCAAATTTACGAAAAATTTTTATCTATTTATGTTAATATATTTCATAACTAATATTCACTTTATAAACATACAATATATCCAAATTAACTTATCATAAAATTATAGCAAACAAAGTTGCGTCGTAATTGCAATAATTGTGAACTATTTTTTATGTCTATTATTAAAACTATATAGAATGTATTCGAAATATTTCAACTCTGGAGCCGAAATGACGATATAAAATGTGATGAAATGGACTATATGCTTTATCGTGAGCATTTTATGAGGAATGACAAATTCCAGGATTGAAAGATGATGAGTATATAATATGCTTAAAGGGATAGTAAATATTAGCAAGACTGTCGAAAATTAGAAAGGTTTCAAAAATACAGTAGTTAAGCAAACATCTCACCAGGGTAAAAATATTATTAAATAGTTTCAGCAGTCTTATAATTAATAAATTCTATGGAGGACATCGAAATGAATAGAATTTATAAATGCAGACTTTTGAGAAGCATCTGCTCTTTTCTACTTCTTATTCTAATATCATACAATGCTTTTGGAAATAATTCCACCCACACTCAATCAAAAGAAGTGATAAAAGATAATCTTGTATCTAATAATAGTAGCAACCATGAGGCAAAATTATTTAATAAGGTTGCTATTTATACACTTTATACAGACCCTGACGATAAAGTAAATCCAAGTAAAATATATCAAACTCAGTTTAATGTTGAGTCTAAAATTTTGTTTCAGTATCAACCGCCGTATTTTTATACAATGGGAAATGAACCTCAAGTTATTCCCACAATAGCATATGATCCAAGTGGGAAATATCTCTTTGCCGGTGGTTATAGTAGAGGAATTAATTTTAAAAATCAAATGACTACTTATGAAATTTATCCACGAGGAGTATTATACCAAACAATCACAAATACACATACTACAGTTGGTGATAAGCCGACGGTTGGTAAAATAATAATTGATCCTAAAGGTAGATATCTTTACCAATTTTATAAGTATCAATCTGGGCAACAGGTAATAGATACTTATATTATACGTTATGGTGGTGGTATAGAATTTACTAATAATTCAACTCCATTAGAAAATATTGCAAAATATGACATGGCAATTACTCCAAATGGTAAATATGCTTATGTTACTAACCCCGAGATTAATCAAATATCTATATATACTATTGATGATTATATTGGAAAACTACAAAAGATTGCCTCAGTTAATTCAGGTGGATATACTCCACATAATATTGTAATTGAGCCAAATGGCAAATATTTATACGTATATAATAGTGCAATTACAGGTTCATCTCCAAGAAATCTAACAGTATTTAAAATAAATGATAATAATGGATATTTGATTCCTGTACATAGTGTTGTGCTTCAAAATTCGGCAACAGATGTTGTAGTTGATCCCAAAACTGGAGATTATTTATATGTTAGTATGGGTAGAGTAATAACTACTTATAGTATAAGTAAGGATACAGGAGAATTAAGGCAAACTGCAGTTTTTAACATGGACCCATCTGTTGGGTCTATATCAGCTATGGCTATAGATAATTCAGGTTCATTTATTTCTGTTGTTGATTCTTTATGTAAATCCCATTTGTATGTGCTTGGAATTGACAAAGTTAATGGTGGGAAACTATCACTAATTGCCAGTAAATACCTGAGTTCCAAATGCTTACTTGAAGAAGATTCTTATCCTACTGTAAATATTATGAAAGATATATCGTCAATAGACTTTCAAAAATCTTTGGCTGGTATTAATGATGAGAATACATTTAAGTCGTTTCTGAGTAATAGTAGATTTTTTCATACATTAAATTATAGTCGACCATTGCCAAATGTTGTTGAGTTGCAAAATTATAATTTAAAAATATTAGATTGGACAAATGCAACACCAACTATAATATTAAAAAAGAGAGAGCCATTGTATGAGGGAAAGACTATTATTATTAATAATACTGATGTTTATCAAGATATAGGTTCTATTCTATTTACTAAGCAATTTACAAGAAGGATATCAACAACTACAACTCTTGGATGGAGTTTTAACACTACTATAAAAGGTATTCTTAAAATTTTTAATATTACTACGGGTTTTAATGGAAGTACAGAAAGCGCTAGTGAGTCATCTGTCTCGGATTCGTATTCAACACCACAAAGTGCTTTTAAGTTAGGACCA
Source organism: Neisseriaceae bacterium (assembly GCA_046336365.1). GTDB lineage: Bacteria > Pseudomonadota > Gammaproteobacteria > Burkholderiales > UBA11063 > Aquella. Next base: position 45,712 of record JBKDHQ010000125.1, on the reverse strand, counting down.
AAATCATATGCTGTGATTGAGATAAATATTTTTACAGTATCGGCAACTGGTAAATATAAATTCTCTATAAAGGCAACAGGTGCTATGTCTGTTATTTACAAAACACCTGATGGCATTATTGGTTCTACACCGTTGGATTCTATAAGATATCATTTAAGAGCTTACTATTATCTTGATTATTTTCCTGGATTAATTTATTTTAATGAAAATGCTACTGATAGGGATATTTTTTATCTTGAAGGGCTTGGTAATTATATGGTACAAACTGGCTCAGATGGCACAACTAAGGTTAGTAATTGTAGTAAAGATAGTACGAAGCCACCATGTGATCCTAAGTATTATAACTATAGTCCAGGGCGTCATCCTAATAATTTTATAGTGTTTAATGCAGGAAATGTACCTGAATCTGTTGATTTAGATGGTAATTACTAAATAAATTATTAAAGAAAGTATTGGGCAAAATAAAATATTATATACCTGAATCTTCACTTTTTTTAAATGGTGTAAATTTATACCTATATATCAATATAAAAGACAATATAAAAAGTGAGGATTCAGGTATTATATGTATATTTGCAAGAAAGACTGTATATTTATTTTAGAAAATGGAAGTTATAGAGTTACCACACTTGTAAAAAATTACATAAAGTTGATAGAATTATTATTAATCCTAGAAATGTCATTAGCATATTTAATCATACCTCAATCAGAATCTAACTTGAACGTACTTTTATTTTAGTCTGTTATAATAACCACTTAAATAAATTTTCTCAATCTAATAACGAAATATTTATAATAAAAGGTTATATAGTAGGTGAATATTCTTTATATAAATCATTATGCTGGTTCTATCTATCACGGTATGGAGTATCGGCCATATTATTTAGCTTCGGAATGGGTAAAACAAGGGCATACTGTAACCATTGTTGCAAGCAGTTTTTCTCATTTACGTACAAAAAATATAACAGTATCAAACGATTTAAATTATTTAAATGAAGTAATTGATGGTATAAATTATATTTGGTGTAAAACTAAACCTTATAAGCAAAATGGAATTAAACGATTATTTAATATATTTGAATTTCTATTAAAAGTAAAACGAATAATTCCTGATTTAATGGCTTGCAAACCAGATGTGGTTATAGCGTCTTCTACATATCCATTTGATACCTATTTAGCTAAAAAAATTTCAAAAAAAACAAAAGCTAAATTTATTTATGAAATACATGATTTATGGCCATTAACTCCAATTGAATTAGGCGGTATGTCAAAATATCATCCATTCATTTGGTTAATGCAACGTGCAGAAAATTATGGCTATAAGAATGCTGATAGAGTAGTTAGTTTATTACCATGTGCAAAGGATTATATGGTCTTACATGGTATGAGTGAGCATAAATTCTTATATATTCCAAATGGAGTTAGAGTTAATGACTGGCTCGAAAATACAGAACTTGTTCCAATAGATCATCAACAAATTATTAATAATGCTAAATCGCGATTTAAACTACTTATTGGTTATGCCGGTAGTATGGGTGATGCTAATGCTTTGGAATATTTAGTTGAAGCATCTATATTCCAAAAAGATGTAGCATTTATTTTAGTTGGGGATGGACTTAATAAAAATATTCTAATTGATGATGTTAAGATCAGGAATTTGGATAATGTATTTATCTTACCTTCAATTAAGAAATCGCAAATACCCAATTTTTTGACACAAATGGATATTCTTTATATTGGTTGGCATAAATTATCTATATACCGATTTGGTATTTGTCCCAATAAAATATTTGATTATATGTTAGCTAAACGTCCAATTTTACATTCAGTTACTGCTGGTAATGACCTTGTGATTGAAGCTAATTGTGGGATATCAGTTGCTGCAGAAGATGTTTTTTCAATAGTTGATGCAATTGACTGTTTTAAGAATACTACGAAAGAACATCTATTACAGTATGGGCAAAGTGGATATAATTATGTTACTAAAAATCATGACTATAACAATTTGGCTACCAAGTTTTTAGAAAATATTTAATATGCAACAGTATAAAGTATGTCACATAACTTCGGTGCATACACGTTATGATATACGTATTTTTGTAAAAGAATGTATTAGCTTAATAAAGAATAATTTTTCCGTAAGCTTAATTGTTGCTGATTCAAAAGGTAATGAATCAAATAATGGCGTTAGTATATTTGATGTAGGCAAAACATCTGGAAGGTTTAGTAGGATATTTTATACCACAAAGCAAATATACAGAAAAGTATTGGAACTAAATCCAGATATTGTTCATTTTCATGATCCAGAATTAATGTTAGTTGGTGTTAAGCTATCTAAGCTTGGCTATAAAGTTATTTATGATGTTCATGAAGATTTACCTAAACAAGTAATGAGTAAGAGTTGGATACCTAACTATATACGTCCTATAATATCTAAAATAGTTACATATATAGAAAAACTTTGTTCAAGCAAGTTTACAGGAATAATAGCAGCAACTTCTATTATAGCAAACCGATTTAATAAATATAATAATAATGTTAGGGTTATACACAATTATCCTTTATTAAGCGAAATGGCTAATACTAATACTAACTGGGATAAAAGAGATAGTTCTCTGTGCTATATTGGTAGTATTTCAAAGACACGTGGCATTGAACCGTTAATTATGTCTTTGGAGATGAGCAAATTAAAACTTGAGCTAGCTGGAATTTTTAGTGATGATTTATCTATAACAAGATTATCTAAATTACCAGGTTATCAATATGTCAATTATAATGGTATTTTAAACCGTCAAGAAGTAGCAGAATTACTATCTAAAGTTAAAGTTGGTATAGTAACTTTATTACCCACATTAAGCTATGTTGAGTCATTACCGATTAAACTATTTGAGTATATGTTAGCTGGTATACCTGTGATAGCATCAGATTTTAAATTATGGCGTGAGATTATTATGTCACATAAATGTGGTATATTGGTTAATCCGAAAGACTCTAATGAAGTTGCTAGTGCCTGTGAGCTATTATTAAATGATCAGAGTCTAGCTAAACAAATGGGTGAAAATGGTAGAAGGGCAGTGTTAGAACATTATAATTGGGAAGTGGAATGCGTGTACTTAGTAGATTTCTATAATAAAATCTACGAATAGAAATTTTTATTTATGATTTCCTACTGAACAATACTAAGATGCCAATTAACTTAATATTATTTCAAGTCGTTAGTACTGCTAATATAATTATCACAATTCAATTTACACAAAATTTAGTTTAGTCTTACTATTTCTCTTAATTACATGTTTTAAAACGTGCAATACCTAGTACTTCAGGGCTCATGAATTTTGTATTATTTATAGTTATGGATGACGGTTCAATTAATTCATTACTATTTAGTTTAAATCTGGCTATTGTATTACCGTAAGAATTACTTATGTATAAATATGTTGTGTTATTAAAAGTATCAATAGCTATATTTCTTGCTCCACCACCTCCATGGGTTGTACTTTCTATAGTTGAAATACTCTCAATTTTGGTTAATACTCCATCACTTCTTTTAGCATAGACAAATATATCACTACTCCTTCGATTACCCACGTACACATATTTTTCAGATGGAGATAGAGCAAAGGTTATTGGTTCTGCGCCTGCTTGAACTGTTGGTATAGTTAATGGTGTTAACCTTCCAGTTTTTGTATTGGCATGAAACATTGATATGTCTTTACTTTGTAAATTTAATACATACGCATGATTCTTGGTGTCAAACCATGCCAACCTTGGATAGGCACCGGTATCATATGATTTATTTAAGGGAATAAGTGTATGAGAAAGTATATCTACTAAATACACATCAATTCTCCCTTGAGAAAAATAATCAGTAATATAAACAAATTTTGGAGAATTTGGATTCATGCTTATCCCTCCAGGAGAGTGGGATGGAATAATTTGTGGGGTAAGTTGAGTTAAATAGCCATTGCGCTTGTCAACTTTAAACATTGCAATCTGGTCTCTATTAGTGTCACTTATATACATATAATCACCGTTATTATCAAATGCTAAATTAAATGCATAATAGCCAAGTATGTATGTTAAATTTTGAACTAGTTTTAAGTTACCATCAGATTTAATTGAATAAACTCTAATTGTTCCATCATAATTACCAAAAGTATATAAAAAATATGAATTTAAATCTTTGTTGTGTTGTATAACTAGATCTCCAGGGCCTGCTACTGTATCAATGTATGATTTATAGATAAGATTCCCAGTAGCTGGATCAATTTGATGTATTGTGATTTTACCAGCTTGTGGATGAGCTGCGTAGAGATAATGGGTTTCTTTACACTGAATATTTTCCGGGTGGGTAGCTCTATCAGTTATTAAGTTCGAAATTGAGTATGAACTTTTAAAAAATAATATAATAAAGACTGATAATAGAGCTATCATTATAATAGAGCTATATTTACGCATTATCTTTCCTACTATTAACTTAAGAATTGTACTTAAATTAGATATTGTGAGTTTAGTTTTTGCCAAATCTATTTATATAGATGTTCTGACGTTATATTGATTATGTGTAGTCTAATTATACTAATTTTAATGATTTGAGTATATATTAAGTTTTAGGTAGAAAGATTTTAGCTGCTACAAGCTAGATCATAGCATATGTTTTAGTTACAATTTTTAATGTGTGCAATAGCCATCACTTCAGGGTTTGAAACTCCGGTATCTTGTCCAATTATAGAGGATGGTTCAATTAGACCATCGCTATTTAGTATAAATTTAACTATTGAGCTGCCAGAAGAGTTACTAGCATATAAATATGAGGTATGATTAATTGTATCAATGACTATATTTCTAGTTTTACTACCATGAGTTGCTGAACTTTCTATAGTTGAAATATTGTCTATTTGAGCTAATATTCCATCACTATCTTTGGCATATACTAATATATCACTACTTACACGGTTACCCACATAGACATATTTTTCAGATGGAGATAAAGCAAAGGTGATTGGTTCAGCCCCAGCTTTAACTGTTGGTATGGATAATGGTGTTAATTCTCCAGTTTGTGTATTGGCATGAAACATTGATATGTCATTACTTTGTAAATTTAATACATAAGCATGATTATTTGTGTCAAACCATGCAAATCTTGGGAAAGTCCCGGTAGGATACGATTTATTCAAGGGGATAAGCCCATGAGTTACTGAATCTACAATATACACACTGACTGTATTATTCCAATAATTTGTAATGTAAACAAATTTTGAGGAATTTGGATTCATACTTATTCCTGCTGGATACGGGCCTTGTGATGGTATAGTAAATGGATTTAAGGGATAGAGGAGTCCGTTATCTTTATTTACTTTAAACATAGCAATATCATTACGATTAGAATTACCAAGATACATGTAGTTACCATCATGATCAAATGTTATGTTAAATGCATAGTTGGCAAGTATGTTTTTTAAGGTTTGAATTTGAGTCAAACTACCGTCAGTTGCGATTGAGTAGACCATTATGGTTCCGTCATAGTTACCAAATGTGTACAGATACTTGTTTTGTTGTATAACCAGATCACCAGGGCTCGCTACTGTCAGATACTCAGCTTGTTTAATTAAATCTCCAGTTGTTGATTCAATCTGAAATTGAGTAATTTTGCCAGCTAATGGATGAGTTACATATAGAAAATGCTTTTCTATGCATTGTGTGGTTTCTGTATCTGATTTTAGATTGGTGTATATTTGATTTGTTGCAGAGTATACTTTAGTACATAATCCACAGCTAAAAGCTATTCCAATAATAATTAAGCTAAATTTTTTCATTAACGTTCTTTTCTTAAATTATTCAATTCAAAAATGGAGCCAACTTAAAATGGTGATTTTAAATCTGGTTTTGGGGCTACTTGTGTAGTAGATATTTTTTTAGTATTAAAATCGGATAATATATTATTTACTGAATAGCTATCTGATTCTTTCCCATGATCGCGCACATCTATTTCAATCTTATTTGGCATGGATTTAACATCGTATGTTTTAATATTATTTGGCATAGATCTTAATGTAAGAGAATTAGCAGCTGGTTCATAAAGTCTATGGTCGCATGGTGGTGTGTCAGAATCTTTACTACAACTATATACATCAATTCTAAAATCAGAGCCAGTATCAATTGTATATTTTCCATAACCTTTTAAATAAAAATCACCATTTTGTTTACCTGTATCAGGGCCTTGCAACATTCCAGAAGGCAAAGACTCTAATTTATAGTTATTATTTAAAAAGTGATTTATAGAATAAGTCGGTCTATCATAGTTTGCCATAACCCAACCACCACAGTATATGTCATATCTAGGATTCATAGTTCCAGACATTGTTTGAGAAAATGTATAATCACCAGCTAAGGTGGTTTTTTTAAATAGAACAGTAACTAAAGCATAAGAATGTGGATTAATATTTATTCCTGATGCTTTTGCTGTATATTTTTTTGCTTCGCTGGACTCAGTGGCATTTGTAACACTACCGTTATATCCTAATGAAAATGAGCCACCAACTGTTGGTGCTTCAGGTGTCTTCATTGAACCACTTATTGTGAATCCAACGTTCCAAGCATGCATTGTAGAAGTTGACTGACTTTGTGAATATGTTATATCAAATTCAGAGCTTTGAATAGTTTGAAAGAGGTCGGTATGGTTAACTAAAACTGCTTCTCCACCATAGATAAATTCAGATTTTGTTATGTTAGGTGCACTAGCATGAGCTGTTAAATCTTTTGTAACTATTTCTAAATCTCTGATTCTAAATCTTCTAAGGTTTAGCTCTTTATTCTTCCATATGCCCTCACATTGGTAGTTAGGTAAATAAAAATGTTCAGCATTTTCTAGATAATTTACCACTGTTTGCAAATCACCTACGGTACTAGATGCTTCTGAAGATTGATACATAACCGCATCATCATTATTTAATTTTGTATGCCCTAATGCATTTGCCGAGGTATAATTAGCTAAAGCAGCGATTAATAATAGTAAAGATTTTAATTTAAATTTTTTGCGCATTTAAATTGCTCCTGAAAAGTAGTTAATTATCTTATAGTAAATAGCAACAGTAAATCATTTGTATATATTACTTTTGTTTTACTAATTAACATAAACCCATAAACAAATTTATATTCTTGTTAATATTAGAATTGTGGCATAATCAAAATAATTTGTACATATACATTTTTAGTGGTTTTTTTATGCATATAAAAATTTCAACAAGATGAGGATCAGCTAACTATAATATTATTTGAGGTTAAGTGATTGTTTATGAGGGATAATTTGGAAATTTATAAGAGGTGTTATTGAATATTATTTATTGTGTACTGAAGTGAAAATTGACAAAAATATAGTAAGTTTGCTCATATATTATAAGAACGAAATATATACTATTTTTCACTAAAGCTAAAAGGTTAATATCGTCAAAATATTCAGTTACAGTTATTAAGAGCTGCTACTCCTATAACTTCTGGGTTGAACATTTCTGTGTCATTAATGGTTCTTGTTGATGGTTCGATAAGTCCATTACTGTCTAATTTAAACTTTGTTATTGTACTATCATAAGAGTTACTTACATATAAATATGATGTATTGTTATATGTATCAATAACGATATTTCTGGCGCCTGTTCCGCCTGTATTAACTATAGGTAAGTTTTCTACTGGTGTTAGCACACCATCACGCTCATTTTTATTATAAATATGTACAGAATTATCTTCGCGAGTGCCTACATAAGCATATTTATCAGAAGGAGATAAGACGAAAGTAAGTGGCTCAACTCCTGTTGCAACTGTTGGAGTAGACAGTGGTGTTAGATCTCCTGTTTGCGGGTTTGCATAAAACATTGATATATCATTACTTGATAGATTTAAAATATAGGCATGGTTTTTTTTATCAAACCATGCTAGACGTGGTAAGAATCCAGTTGGATAATATTTATATAAAGGTATAAGTATATGCGTTAATTGATCAATACGGTATAGGCTAACACTGTTACTTTGATAATCAGTAATATAAACAAAATTTGGAGAATTTGGATTCATGTTTAAACCGGCTGGATAAGGCATATATGAAGGTATAGTTGGTGGAGACATAGGAATAAGTTTGCCATTATCTCGATTAACTTTAAACATAGAAATATTATCATTAAGAGTGTTGGATAAATACATGTGATTACCATCATGATCAAATGATATATTAAATGGAAGATCACCAACAATTTTCTCTGTCTGGACGTTTTTTAAATTACCATCAGACTCAATAGAGTATACCATCAACGTTTCATCAAAGTTTCCAAAAGTGTAAACATATTTTTTATTATTATTTAAAGTTAAAATATGAAGATCTCCTGGGCTAACAACCGTATAAACATCAGCTTGTTTTATGAGGTTGCCAGTTTTTGGATCAATTTTCATAACACTAATGAAAGTTGACTTAGGGTGGGTAGCATAAAGATAATGTTTTTCTTCACATTGTTCTTTAGATATTTGAAGGGCGCTATTAGATTTGGGTAATGTAGTAGGTATAGAATATGCATTATTCGAAAATATAAATGCAAAACCAGAGATTAACCCAAGAAGTGCTAGACTATACCTATTCATCATTATATTAATAACCTTTATAATTTACTTAAAAGGTGATCTTAAATCTGGCTTTGGAATAATTTGTGATGTGGATTTTTCTCCTGCTGTATAAGTAGAATTCCCATCATATATAATGGCACCATCATCAGGGTGATAGAAATAATCAGGGTTACATGGTGATATTGTATCTGTGGGCTTACAGCCATACGCTGTAGCTGTGAATTCTGCTCCCTGTTGTATACTATATACTCCATTACCTTTAGCAGTGAAATATGGTGAATATAAATTCACGTCAGGGGTAATTCCTGTTGGTAAATATCTGAGGTTATAATTCTTTCGTAAGAAATAATTAATGTAATGAGTCTTGGGTGGGGTAAAATCAGAAATTTTTGTTCCATCATTACATACTAGATGATACATAGGTCTCATTGTCCCAGACATTTTTTGAGTAAAATTATAAGTGCCATTTAAGCTGGTTTGTGCATAACGTGTATTAACTATGGCGTATGATTGTGCCGGTACAAGAACTGGTGATGTACTAACTTTAAAAATTTGTCTTTCAGAAGATTCCACACTGCTTGAATTACTATTGTTATATCCAGCTTGGACTCCAATTTCATAAATATAAAAGAATGATAGCTTAGTTGTACCACCTATATTCCAACCTTTAGTAGTACTTGTTGATTTTGCCATATAATATTCTTGCTGAAATTCTGGAGTATTCATGTTTTGGTTAGCATAACTCTTATTTAATAATTTATATTTGCCATTATATAAATTTTTATAATCTGTTGTCTGACCTGGTACAGAGGCTGTGGCACTTATATCTACTATATTTGGATCATATTCAGCAATGTAAAAATTAACAACAACTGGTTTACTGCCATCTCTGCATAATTGAGATTCACTAATATTAAAATATCTAGCCTGTGAAAGGTAGTTTTTTAATTGATCTGTTTCAGATGATTGATCTATAAGTAACTTTGAGTTTAATTTATGTGAGTTATGGCCTTCATCTAGCGATTGATTTTTCGAAGCATTTGCAATAGCAAAACTGAATATCAAACTTCCTGAAATTAAAAGTAATTTATTGTTCATTATGTATCTCCGAACTGAAACGCAACTGTACAATGTATAAAGTGCAAAGTTTAACATACATTAAATAATAATAGTATACATTTTCTTATTCATTCTTTATTTCGTATTTACTTAAGAAATAGTTTTATTTTAAGTGAGTACGCCATTATTCTATCTTGAGTTTGAGTTTCGGAGTTACGTAAATTTGGGGAGTATTTGTTTTGCCGTGCAAAATAAATTTTTTATTGAGTGATAGACAAATTGTAAAATTCTTTTTATTTTATACTGAACTCATATGCAGATGTAGGCAATCAGCAGTAATTCCCGACTAGAGCCAAAGCCATTAATATCACTATGTTTTTATAAAATATTTTTCGCGCAATTTTTTATAAATATTTAATTGTATCAACGGCTTATTTGGGAATTATCCGGGATTGGGTAATTCGAATTAAATTTGCCTCATGTTGCTGTTATATGATAAAATCCAAACCTTGCTATTGTACATTCTTACTATATTAAAGTGTAGTTATGTAAAAAGAAATGATTTGCATAAATTCTGCATATTGTGAATATTTTTACTAAATGTACTTGCAATTTTTATTAAATAAACCCTTTCTCATACATTGCATGTTGTATGGGATGTCTTTAAACCGTAAGGAGTATTCATGCGTCATTATGAAATCGTATTTCTTGTTCATCCAGATCAAAGTGAGCAAGTAGGTCAAATGGTTGACAGATACAAAAAACTTATCTCTGATCATGGTGGTAAAATTCATCGTCTTGAAGATTGTGGTCGTAAGCATCTAGCATATTCTATTGATAAAATAAATAAAGCACATTATGTATTAATGAATATTGAATGTGATAATAAACTATTGGATGAATTAAATCATGCATTTAAATTTAATGATGCAGTTTTACGTAGTCTAGTAACAGCTAAAAAAGAAGCAGTTACAGAGCCGTCTGTATTTATGAAAGATGAAAAAGCTAAATCTTTAATATAATATAAACTAGTATATACTCTGGCTAACTATGGGAGTATAGCGTGAATAATAGTAGTAGTAACGAAATAAGATTGGTAGGGCAAATTGTAAAGGTATATCCTGTGAAATATACTTTACAAAAAATTCCAGTAATATCATTTGTGATTGAACACAAATCATTACAAATGGAATGTGAGCAAAATTTTGAAGCAAAATGCAGAATGTTTTGTATATCATTAGATAATCAAGCACTGTTAAACCAAGATATAGCAGATCAGTTGGTTTCTGTTAATGGTTTTTTAAGTCAAAATGCCAGATCTCAGCTAGTTTTACACATAAAAAAAATAGAGTTTTTAGATAAAGGAAACTAAAATGTCTCGTCAAAATGTAAAAAAGAAAAAATTCTGCCGCTTTAGTGCAGAAAAATTCAAAGAAATTGATTATAAAGATGCTGAATTACTAAAAGGATATATCACAGAAACTGGTAAGATTATTCCTTCAAGAATTACAGGTACCTCAGCAAAGTACCAGAGAATGTTGGCTGCATCAATAAAGCGTGCTAGATTCTTGGCTTTGATTCCTTATACAGATCAACATTAATTAAGAGTGTGAAAAGGATATAACTTAAATGAAGATTATTTTATTAGAAGATGTTGCTAATTTAGGTAAAATTGGTGATATAGTTGATGTGAAAAATGGTTTTGCACGTAATTTTTTAATTCCATTTGGAAGAGCAAAAAGGGCTACTAAAGAAAATATTGCTGCTTTTGAAGCTAAACGTAGTGAATATGAAGCTAAGCAAGATCAGAAGTTAGCCCATGCTAAATCACGCTTTGAGCAGATTAATGAAAAGGTATTTACTGTAACTGCTAAAGCAGGTGTTGATGGTAAATTATTTGGTTCTGTAAATTCATTGGATATTGTTGAAGCAGCTAAAGCTAGCGGTATTGAATTACAAAAATCTGAAGTTACACTACCTAACGGTCCATTAAAAACTATTGGTGAATTTGATATCAATGTAATTTTACATCATGATATAAATGCTTTAGTTAAAATTAATGTAATCGCAGAATCATAATTATTAAGCCAGAGCTTTCTTAATGTTTTACCAAGAAAGCTCTGATGTTGATTATGCACAAGGTAACCATCTAAAATAAAATCATTAGGTTTGAAAATATTATATTTAAGAAGAGAAAAATCTTCTTTCTGGCTTGTTCTGTGATGCAAAAATAATATAAAGACATATTAAAATAATAATACTCAAAAGTACGATCACAGCAGTTGGTCCGTTCATTCCCAAAATATTCCAGTTAACTTTGCCACATTCAGCATCACCTTTTAATATGTGACCAATAAAGCTATTTAAGGGGATTTTTTTATACAAAATATCAAGTGGTATTCCACATGATGTGGGTTGCTGATCTGGGGGTAAATTAATTAGCCATATATGATGTGCAGCAACCTTAATCCCAAAGATTGAAATGCAGGTTAGTATCATTCCATATATACGTATTAGAATATTTTGTGGATTATGTATAGCAAATAGTAAGGCAAGTAATCCAACACTGGCGATGATTATCCGTTGAGCTATGCATAAGGGGCATGGTGAAGCAAATTGATGATATTGTGCAAATATTGCGTAAAGAATAGAAATAGTACACATTAAAAAAACAAGAAATAATAGGATTCGCTTATTTATCATGCATATTCTCCACTAACCATTAATTTCTGGTTATTATAACATATCAACTAATTTATTTTGTAATTTTTAGAGTTAAGCAGTTAATCTGGCATTGTAATTATTAAACCAGAATAATTATCTATCGTGCTGGCAAAACAGTAAACGTGCTTTCTACACTAAAACCATTGGTAGCGATAGCTTTTACTCTTACTTGGGTAGGTAAAACGTTTTCATTACCATATTCAAGTTTCAAAAATTTTCTAGTAGGGCCAGGTATTAATTTATTAGTTGGTTCAGGAGATATTATTATGGAATTTTCGGTAAAGTTGGTATAATCTTCCATAGTTTTATCATTAAATACAGCTAAGAACTGCATATAACAAATTACCATTTGATTACTTAAATTATGACATCCTGTTGTATAGAATGGATTATCATTGAAAATTAAACTGACCATAGCACGTGGTGCAACATTTATATTTAAAGCATCTGAAGTAAGTCCAGTATCAGGATCAATAGCCTTAATTGCAGCAGTCATGCTTTCCCTTACTCCCTTTTCTGCTTTTACTATTCCTTTATCATAGCATGCAAGCGGTGATGTACAATCCCAGGTAACTGAATTAGTAATTTCAGAATGAGTATTGTCTGAATAATATCCAGTAGCTGTATATACTTTGCTTTCTCCTGATATTATTGTTGTATCTCCAGCTATCACAATTCTTTCTAACATAGCTTTAGTTACTTCAATATTTTTAGGTTGAGCTACAAGGTTTTCACCATAAATGTTGATTTTAGCATTAATATTAGTGAATCCTAGAGAATTCGCTGATACTATTCCTCTATCATCTATACTTGCTATTTCAGTTGATTCACTACTCCATGTTGGGCTAACATTTTTGGATTCTCCATTCGAGTAATAAATTACAGCTTCTAATTTTTTATGCCCACCAAGTGGTATTTTTACCTCATCGCTTGGTTCTATAACAAAACTTTCTATGGTTGGATTAATGACATTCACGTTAGTTTTAAATTGTAAATTATTATCCTTACAATATAAAGTAATATGAGATAATCCTGATTCCACTCCACTTAATATGGCATAATTCCCATGATAAGAAAATGCAAATTTTTCATTAGCGTCATTACTTATAATCCATGTACAATTTGATGAAGGTGTTATGTTAAGCCTTTCAACGTCTCCATTTACATATCTTGCATATGGATAGATTATTGTTGATTCTTTTATTTGCAATGTAATTGACTCAACTGGAAGGCCATTTAATTGTTTAGTAATAAAAATTGATTCAATAATTAATTTTTTTATAGTTAGAGATGCGTAAGTTGATACTCCATTTTCTGATTTCGCATTTATTATAATATTACCTTCCGATTCATTTGTAGACAATATGCCTGTGTTATTGTCAATTGTAGCTAATGAGGTATGCTCAACTGACCATAGTACATTATGAGTGATATCTAAACTAAAGGATTCACCTTCATAACCATAAGTACCAATTGCTTTCATATTTATATGGCTATTAGATGCTATATCTGTTCCATTTGGCATTATACTAATTTTAGTTAGAGGTGCGCCAACTACCTCAACACTAATGTTACTTTCTTGATTCCTGCTTTTCGCTTTAATTATAGCACTACTTTCTACATTAGCTGTAACCAAAGTTGTTCCAAATATAGTGTCACTTTCAAACGCTACTTTTGGATTATTTGATGTCCATATTCCTATATAATTGCTAATATTTCTAGTTTTGCCATCACTAAAGGTACCTTCTGCTTGTAAATTAGCAATATAATTTTTAGGAAGCTTAACTGATGATAAATTATTATTTACGTGTGCAGTAATCGTATTTAATACGGTTTCTTCAATCTTAACAGTTATGTTAAGAGATAATTTATTATTGAAATTAATAGTTAGTGAGGTTTGGCCTGGAATTTTACCTGAAATAATACCTGATGTATTAATTTCAGCATAATTTGAATTGTCGAGATTGAAAGTAAGACCATCTTTTAACGTTAATAATTTTCTAGTACCATTTTTATCAATTCCGACAACTAAAAGCTTTTGTGGATAACCAGTTACTACATTAATGCTGCCTGATTCAGTAGGCGATACTAAAGCGATAGATTCGATTGGTAGATTAGTGGGTAGGGCTGGCGAAACATCATGAATTGATGATGTTCCACCACCATAACCACAGCCTGTTAACAACAATATACAAATAATTAAAACAGAAAACAAACCAGTGTATATTGAATTTAGTTTTGATTTCTCAATATGATAATTATTGCATTTTGTCATTATCCACGCTCCATAGTTACAGGATATACATTTTATTTAAGCATAATTTTATTATATTTTTTATTTAATAAATTCATAATTTTGGGTAGTATAACACCAAAACTAAAATAAATCAAGTGTATGGGTTTCTCCATACACTCTTGTTAAACTATAGGGATAAAAATTTTTTTATTCTATTTACACATTTCCTTAGCATATGGAAGTAAAAGTTTAGCACCCTCTATCATCTGTTGCATTGCAATTTGAAGAACTTGGCTTGGATTAGGTGGTAAATATGACATACAATTATCTATTGTTGCTTCTACATCATTACAGTTTGCAATCTTTATTGCATCATAACACATATCTAAGTATTCTTGGTCTTCTGAAGTTAATTGACAGTTATCTGAAGGGGAGGGTATTGGGGGATTCTCATCATAAAATACCTTAGATCCAAACCATGCCGCAGCTAATGATCCTGCGATTAAAACTCCTGATAGTACTAGTACTGTACCCTTTGTACAACGTGATGATGACCAGAACCACTTGGCACCGCCTGTTATTCCCTTGCTAACGTTTACTCTTCTAGTTTTATCAACTATTAATTCTTGATCCTCACCCATCTGAATAATAGTTTCATTTTCATCTCCATCTGAATCTGCAGAGCTACTATTTTTATATACAGTTACATCACATTCATGAACTAGAAGAGTTTTAGTGAGCTTAGTTACTACTTTCCCTCCATTAACTTCTTGTATAGTTATCATACACTCTGGATGAATGTTTGACTTAATTTTTTTACTAACTGCTTTCAATGCTTTTTTACCAGCTTCTCTAGGGGTTTGAACTTCTGGGGCATCATCAGCAAAGAGATTGAGCGATACTTCTTCATTTTTTTTTATTTTGTTCTCAACCCCTATTAGATTTAGTGATTGAATTTTAAATTGAGCAATTGGTTTAACATTCATAATCATTTCCTTTCGTACAATATGAAAATTTTAAGTGCTTATTTTAACACTGCATGCTCTGCACAAAAACATAAATTTGGGGAGTTTGCTTTTTTGATACTAAACCATTTAATAAATTTATTATATAAGGTGTATTAAGATAATGTTTAAGCAATCTCAAATTTATATTTAAAATATAGGTCTATTATTAACACCATGTATACATTTGTTGAATATTTAAAATTTATATTATTTACATTGCTAGTTTTGTGTAAAACTATTTGCGATCTTATAAATTATTTTTTATCAGATATTATTTTATCTGCTTTAAAGTTGCTTGTGAGTTATGTCTTTTATAATTCCCCAAAATTTGTTTAGTAAACAATTATAGCTACCTCATATATTATTAACAATTCATTATTTTAAGCATTTCACCTATTTTAATTATTTTTAAGTTATCTTGTTCTGATTCAAATGCTTTTTTTATTCTACTTAATGGTTCAAAGCGTGGCTCGTCAGTTAAATCATATGTTCCATAATGCATGGGAACTAGGTATTTTGCACCTAAATCAATATATGCTTGCTTCGCTTCTTCAGGATTAAGATGGCTAGTTTGCATAATGTTTTGTGGATTATATGCACCAATCCCAAGTATAACATAATCCAAGTCATCAAATAAATTACCAATTTCTTTAAAGTGTGAAGAATATCCACTATCGCCCATAAAATAGATGTTGGAAGAATTTCCTTTAATTACAAAACTACCCCATAACTTTTTATTCCTATCATATAGCGTCCTTTTAGACCAGTGGAGGGCAGGCATAAAATAAAATTCTAATGAGTCATTTTCAACTGGATATTGTTGATACCAGCCAGCTTCAACTACAGTATTTTGTAATTTCCATTTATTATTAATTAGTTGAGATGTACCAAGACCACAATATATTTTTAATTGGGGATTAAGTATAGATAGAGCTTTGATTGTAGTTTTATCTAAATGATCAAAATGTGCATGAGATATTAAAATATAGTCAATGGAATTATAATTATTAATAGAAAATGGTATTTTAGCTAAACGCTTAAAAAGTGGAATATTAAAGAAAACTGGATCTAATAATATATTTTTGTTATTTAATGTTATTAAAAAACTTGCATGGCCAAGCCATACTATTTTAGGTTTTGTACGGTCAAATATATTTTGATTCTCAATTACATCTAAAATAAAACTCGAATTAGTTTGTTTCAATTTGCTTCTATTTCGTGAAAGCCTCCAGTTCCATATGTCTTTAAATCTTGGAGCATTCACTTTCTGGTAATTTAGATAGCGGCCATCTCGAATTTTGTTTCCAGAATAATCTTTTTTTATTGTAATTAACTCTGGATTAGAAGACATTAACTGTATACTTTGTCCCATTATTTAAAGCACCTATTTATGATAATCAACCAAAATGTTTAACATTCTACGCACAGGTTCTGCTGCTCCCCATAGTAACTGATCACCAACTGTGAAAATATTATAAATATTATCTCCAATATTGGATTTTTTTAAACGGCCAACTGCTATTTTAAGTGATTCGAATGTAGCAACTGGATTTAAATATTTTAAGCTATCTGATTTATTATTCGGAATATAATTTATCCATTCATTCTTTTTTAGTTTCTCCTCAATTTCCTCAACTGATAGATCTCTATTCAATTTCATTGTAATTGCTGCAGAATGGCTTCTTACTGCACTTACTCTTATACATAATCCGTCAACTTTAATTGTGCCAGGAGTTAAACCCAATATTTTATTTGCTTCAACCTCTCCTTTCCATTCTTCTTTGCTACTGCCATTATTTAGATCAGCATCAATCCATGGAATTAAGCTACCGGCAAGCGGAGCACCAAAGGCATTGGTTGGGAAGCTTTGATTTAAAATCGTATTATTTACATTACTCATTATATCTAAAATTGGGGTATTCTTATCGTTTATGTGATTATGGTTTTCTTCATGAATTTTCCCCATTTGTTCTAGTAATTCACGTACATTTTGCGCACCGGCACCTGAGGCTGCTTGGTAAGTCATCATACTTACCCATTCAACTAAATTTTCTTTAAATAAGCCGTTTAAACCAAGTAGACTTAGAGTAATTGAACAATTTCCGCCCGCAAAATTTTTAATACCATTTTTTAAACCATGAATAATCTGATCTTTATTCACTGGATCTAAAACAATTATAGTATCATTTTTCATTCTAAGTGCAGAGCTAGCATCTATAAAATAGCCAGCATAACCACATTCACGAAGTTTAGGCAAAACATTATTAGTATAATCACTACCTTGAGTAGTTAAAATACAGTCTAGCTTCATTAATTCATCTATATCATATGCATCTAATAAATTTGAATTTTTACTATTAGGTATAGGATTTTTACCACCTGCATTTGAAGTGGAAAAACCTACAGGGTTGATTTTATTGAAATCACCTTCTTGTATCATCCTATTTATTAAAACAGACCCCACCATTCCACGATAACCAATAAAACCAATTGATAGCATACTGTAAAAACTCCTTTAGATTAGTAAAAAATTGATTATATAATGAATATAATCCATTCGTAATGTTATTAAGTTATATATTATTTACAATCAAAGTAAAGCAATAATATTAATTGATATCTTTATTTAACAATAATTGTATAATTTCATAAACCTGATCTTTAAGATTATGTCGACGAACGATCATATCAAGTGCACCTTTTTCTAACAAAAATTCTGATTGTTGAAACCCACTAGGTAATTTTTCGCGAACAGTCTGTTCTATCACACGAGGTCCGGCAAAACCTATCAAAGCTCCTGGTTCGGCAATAACTACATCGCCTAAAAAGGCAAAGCTTGCTGAAACTCCACCCATGGTAGGGTTGGTTAGTATGGAAATGAAAGGCAACTTTTTATTACTTAATAGGGTTAGGGCAGCAGATGTTTTAGCCATTTGCATTAAAGAATTCACCCCTTCTTGCATTCTTGCACCGCCAGAAGTTGCTACACAGATAAAAGGACAATTAAGTGACAATGCCTCTTTGACACCGCGAACAAATTTTTCCCCAACAACTGAACCCATAGAACCACCAATAAACTTAAACTCAAAGCAAGCAATTACAACTTTTTCTTTATTTAAAGTTCCGCTCATAACTACTAATGCATCATCTTCATTGAGCCTTTCTTGCATTTGCTCCAAGCGATCTATGTATCTTTTACTATCGACAAATTTAAGAATATCAACGGGTTTTATATTTTGTCCAATCTCAACTCTGTTTCCTTCGTCTAATAGCATATCTAGTCTCTCACGTGCTGATAAGCCGTGATGAAAATCACATTTTGGACAAACTTTTAGATTATTGTCTAAATCTGTATGATATAAGATTTCATTACAGCTTTCACATTTACACCATAATCCTTCAGGAACATTACTTTTTACTGAAGTTTCTTTTATTCTGGGTGGTGGTAATATTTTACTTAGCCAGCTCATATATTAAATCCTTTATAAATTCAAGAATTACAATATTGGTTATTTTACTATACTCGAACAGACTCAAATTCCATGGAGGCGACAAGCGACGGCGCCTTTATTAGTAGGCAGCAGCTTGGCAACCACCAGGGAACTTTAACCTGAAAGAGTATAAACAATTAATCATTAGGTATCTCTAAAATAATATCTTTAACTAACCTTGAAAATTGTCCACTAATAATCTTTCCTGTTTCTACAATATCTGCATGCTTATGTTTAAACTTTGTAAGACCTGTTGCCATGTTTGTAATACAAGATATTCCAAGTACGTTAATTTTAAAATAATTCGCCATTATAACTTCAAAAATAGTTGACATGCCAACAGCATCAGCGCCTAATCTGCCAAATGCTTTTATTTCTGCCTTAGTTTCATATGTTGGGCCTGAAACCCCTAAATATGTGCCTTGTTGTAGTTTTATTTTTTGTTTAAATGCTGTTGCTAGTGCTATATCAATTAATTTCGCACTATATGGCTCTGTTTGATCTAGAAACCTTGGACCAATTGTATCATTATTACAACCAATTAATGGATGATTACCAAACATGTTGATATGATCGGTAATAATCATTAAATCTCCAACCTTAAAGTTAGTATTAATTCCACCTGCAGCATTACTTATAATCAGTTTTCTAATGCCCAAATGATTAAATACAGCAATTGGCAATGTAATTTGTTGTGGAGTATATCCTTCATAATAGTGGAAGCGACCCTCCATAACCAATACACTTTTGTTATTTCCAACCTCAGCAATACTTAAATTACCTTTATGTCCTTTAACATAGCTTTGAGGAAAATGTGGAATATCTGCATATTTTATTGTTTCTTTTACATTAACTAAATCAGTAAATGTACTAAGTCCAGAACCAAGTATTAAGACAGTCTGTGGAATTTCAGTTTTAAAATATTGTTCTATAAAATAAGCTGCTTCTTTAGCTTCATTATTTAATACATTTTCCATCATAGCCCTTATAAATTCTCTAATTATAAAGTGAACTGTTCACCTAAATATACTTCTTTTACTTTAGGGTCATTTACCAATTCATCTGGTGTTCCACTAGCTAATACATAACCATCACTAATGATATAACTTCTATCACAAATTTTTAGGGTTTCACGAACATTATGATCAGTTATAATCACACCAATTCCTTTTTCTTTTAAAAAGAGTATTGCCTTTTGAATATCACTAACTGCTATTGGATCGACCCCAGCAAATGGCTCATCAAGCAATATAAATCTAGGGTAATTAGCTAAAGCTCGAGCTATTTCACATCTTCTGCGCTCACCTCCAGATAATGCCATTGCATTCACATCACGTAAATGCTCAATATTTAATTCCTCAAGTAATCTATCAGTTTCTTGATTAATTTTTTTATGAGGTAACTTCTTTAATTCCAAAATAGCTTTGACATTCTCTTCAACAGTCATTTGTCTAAAAATTGATGCTTCTTGTGGTAAATAACCTAATCCTAGAAACGCTCTTCTATGAACCGGTTCATTTTTTATATTATTCCCGTCCAGATAAATATCCCCACCATTTGTTGCAAGAAGTCCAGCAACCATATAAAAGCTTGTAGTTTTACCCGCACCGTTTGGGCCAAGTAAACCAATAACTTCTTGGCTTTCTACACTAAATGATACATCTTTTACTACCACACGATTTTTAAATTGTTTGCGAAGATGCTCAACAACAAGAGTACTAGGAGTATTATTTTTTTCCATTATTAGTTTGATCCAAGATAATAGTAATTCGGCCAGACTGCTTTTTATTGATGCCATTTGCTGGTAAGCCATTGGCACTATAAACCTGTGTTTTTGTATTGTAAGTGATTTTTTCTCCTGTAATTAAATCTTTACCTTTGCGAATTTTAGCCCTACCGCTTAATATTGCTAAATTAGTTTTCGTATTATAATCAAATTGATTACATTGACCATTAACAATTGTACCATCATCTTGTTTTTGGGTAAAGGTAATTGGAGAACCATAAAGGGTAAGAAGTTTGTCATCTTCACTGTCTTGATGTATAGTACCTTTATTTGCATGCACTACAATTGAGCCACGAGTAATAGTAAGTGGACCATTTAAAACAGTAGATTTATTTTTTAGATCCGCTTCTCCACTAGCAGCAGAGATTTTTATTGGTTGGCTTTCATCAGTTGACAATGCCATTATATTGTTTGTTAGCATAGTTAACAAAAATGCTATTATGGTAAAAAAATACATTTAATCAATATTTCCAGTAGTTCTTAATAAACTGATACTATTTATGTTTTAATTATATATAAGATTAATTCATAAAAATTTGCATTAGTCATGGTTTGGATTATATAGCTCAGTTTCTAATGAAGTTACATTATTTCTATGTAATTGGTATCAGTAGGGAATTATATCATAATAGAGTTAATTATGGATAAGTGATTCAAACTCATTTATTTTCAGCATATTTAAGTTATAGAAATTAAGGTTAAACTAGTATTTGTAGAAATCGGATTCTTAGCCAACAAACATGCTTTCACGTTTCATCGTTAATTCAGGTAACACTCCCCAAATTTATGATCTGCATTTCTATATAAAAATTTATAATACACATGTGAGACTTAATTATATTATTAAATAATAAGGGGGTAAAAATATGGAAATTTCAAATATATCTTTATGTAGGCATAATTATGCTACGACTAGTAAATTGATTAGTAATAATGATTTAAGTAATTCAGATATTAATCTAGATGAGCCACTTAATGGTAAAATGCTTAGGCAAAATAATGTCATTAAAAACATTGCCTCACCAGAAAGTATAACAAAATTTATTGGCAAATTTAACAAATAGGATAGATGAAATTTTAGAAAATTATTTTTTCAAATTTGTTAGCCATAATGCACAAGGTTTTGCTCAATCAATGATAAATCCTGATTCGCAAGAACAAGTGGCTTTTAGTTTGCTATTGGAGAGTATACGGATCAGTAATTCTGTATTGTATGAAAATATAACAAATGATAAGCCTAGCTTAATAGATGACGTAATAGAAAAAACCGGAGATTTTTTGCTTAATTTCTTAACTCCAGCAGAGAAGAAAAATGGCACAGATACCAATAGTGGAGATGATGGATTATAAAATAATTTTATTTGAAATTACTGGTTATAGACAATATGCACATTAGACAGTAATTTTAAAATGCTGGTATTATTATCATAATTGAAACCATGGCTGGTTATGATAGAATTATTTTGTACTGCTTTGACATCTTCGTTACTATTAAAAAAGTTACGATTTAAATCTAGGTTTATTTCCTTCCCATAGATCGCTATATTTTGTTTTGGATCTGGATTATAAACAGTTAGTATAGAATTTATCCCTAAAAATCCTAATCTTTTATTATAGTCTAACCAGCCATCATTGGCTGTTAGATTATATTTTATTATATTTGGTTCACTTTCTGAATGTACTTTTGCATGTAAATTAGCCATAAATACACGCTCATTATTAGGAAACTGCCAGACATTTTGACTATCTAGTTCATATAAAATGCCACCAGTTTTATTATATATTATGCCTTTTGCGTTATTTGCTTTATACTCTGGGCTATCTTTAGGTAATTCAATTTTAATAAAATTAATTTTAGTTAATTGATTAAATAGTAAACATAATGATGCCATAAAGACAATGGTGAGAAATCTAAAAACTCTTGGAGAATAAAATTTTTGCATGATATATTTTTTGTATAATTATTCATAAATCGAGATATTTTTGTACATATGCTTCATATTTGTTTTGTGCATTTAAAATAAGCTCAACTGTTTCACGTAATACGCCATTTCCACCTTCAGTATTACACACATAATCAACGCGGTTAATTATTTCTCTGACTCCATTTTTAGGAGCAATAGTAAATCCTACAATTTGCATTGCAGGTAAATCGATCAGATCATCACCGATAAATGCAACTTCATCATTTTGTAATCCTAATCGGTTGATTATCTCTTCTAGTTTATGCTTTTTATTTAAGATACCAGTGTGAACTTCTTCTGTGCCTAAACCTCTCATTCTTTTTTCTGTACATAAAGAATGACGCCCAGAGATGATTGCTGTGTTTAACCCACATGCATGTGCCATTATTACTGCAAATCCATCATAGATATTAAATTTACCAAAAGGTTCTTCGCCGTGCTCGTTGAAGAATAATTCACCTTGAGTGAGAACGCCATCTACATCACTCACCAATAATTTAATTTTTTTTGCTTTTGCAATAATCTCATCTTGTTTTAATTCCATAATTATAATTGGCCCTTCTATTAGTTATTAAGATTCCGTTTAATTTAGAGATTTCTTATTTAGTCGCATTCAGTATTAATATATTATTGAAATTATTTTGACGATGTTCATATCCTTAAGAAGAAATGCTATTTGCACAACTATAGTAATTTAGCACTAAATAAATCATGTAAGTTAAATGCGCCAACTAAATAGTTATTTTCATCAACAACAATAAATCCGGTAATTTTATAGTTCTCCATTAGTTCAACACTTTTAACTGCAAGATCATCTGCTAGTACTACTTTAGGTGATTTGGACATTATATCGCCTGCTTTTATAGTCGTTAAATTTATCTCATCATCAATAATCTTACGTCTTAAGTCACCATCTGTAATTATTCCAGCAACTTTATTATTTTCAACTACAGCAGTAAATCCTAAAGCTTTTTTGCTGATTTCTAAAACTACCTCGCGTAGACTACTATCTACTTTGACTTTAGGTACACTATCACCAGTTCTCATAATATTTTTATTACAAGTAAGTAATTTACGTCCAAGTGAACCACCTGGATGAGAAAGTGCAAAATCTTGTGGTTTAAACCCACGTAGATGCATTAAACACACGGCTAATGCATCGCCTAGAACAAGTGTTGCGGTTGTGCTTGTGGTAGGTGCTAAATTTAATGGGCAAGCCTCTTTCTCAACTTTAATATTTAAACAGTAATCTGCAGCTTTAGCTAAACTTGAATTGGTTATATTTCCAGTTATTGCAATAACTTTTATATGGCGGCGTTTTAAAATTGTTAGTACACTAGACAATTCATCTGCATCTCCAGAGTACGAAATTGCAATAATTAAGTCATTATCGCTAACCATTCCTAAGTCACCATGTAATGCTTCAGCTGGATGTAGAAAGAACGCTGGAGTACCTGTTGAAGCAAGTGTTGCACTAATTTTTTTAGCAATATGTCCAGATTTACCAATACCAGTTAGAATAACTTTTCCGCTACATTGCATAATAGTATGTAATGAATTGATAAAATCATTACCTAAATTAGATAATACTTGATTTAATCCACTGATTTCATCTTCAAATACTTGTTTTGCAATAGATAAAACTTCATTCTTATTCAGGCTAATTATTGAGTTTACTTCAATGTTGTTCATGTCAAGTCTAGTTTGATAATCCATATCTGGTAAAAACATATTTAAGGTGCTCTTTTTTATACATATCTACTTATGTAAAATTATCATAAGCTAGGAATAAGTAGCTACGACCCTAAACCAGCTGCCATAATATGGTATCCGGCATCAACATATATTGTATCACCAGTAATGGCACTAGCAAGGTCTGAAAATAAAAAAGCAGCAACGTTACCTACTTCTTCGCTAGTTATGCTACGTTTTAGAGGTGAACTTTGTGCAACATGTTCCAATATTTTACTAAATCCAGAAATTCCACTTGCTGCAAGAGTTTTAATCGGACCTGCAGATATCGCATTTACTCGAATACCATCAGAACCCATACTATAAGTCATGTATCGCATAGTTGCTTCAAGAGCAGCTTTCGCAACCCCAGCCATATTGTAATTAGGCACTACCTTTTCACTACCTAGATAGCTTAAAGTAATTATTGATCCATTAGTTTTTTTTAGCATTTCACGAGCAGATCTTGCAAGGGCCAAAAAACTATATGCTGTAATATCATTTGCTATTTCGAATGTATCACGTTTTACGTTATCTACAAAGTCACCAGTGAGTCCTTCTTTTGGAGAAAATGCAATTGAATGTAGTAATCCATCAAGTCCATCGCCCCATATCCCTGATAACTTAGTAAATAATGCGTCTATTTCATCATCTTTACTAACATCACATGGTAGTACAATATCACTACCAAAATCACTTGCTAAGTCAGTGACCCTATCTTTGAAACGTTCTTCCTGGTATGTGAATGCAAGGTCAGCACCTTGAGCTTTACAAGCTTTTGCTACACCATATGCAATTGAGCGATTAGATAATAAACCAGTTATTAATATTTTTTTTTGTTGTAGGATACCCATTTTCGTATTCTCCGTTCTAACTTTTAAAGAAGGAATTATAACATAGATTATTAAAATTTAATAACCTATTGTCTTATTAACCTTTGGCTTGGAACTTGATAGTTTTTATTGGTAGAACGATATGGATTTATGTCTATTCCACCACGTCTTGTATAACGTGCATAAACAGTTAAACTATCAGGTGAACATTTTCTTCTTATATCATTAAAAATCTTTTCAACACATTGTTCATGAAATTCATTATGATTTCTCAATGAAACAATGTATTTAAGAAGGCCTTCATGATTGATTTTTATTCCAGTATATTCTATATATATAGTTCCCCAATCTGGTTGTTCTGTTACCAGACAGTTTGATTTTAGTAAATTAGAGTATAGTTTTTCTGTAATAACTTCATGATCATTTTTTAGATAAGCTACATTTGGTTGATAATCATTACATTCAATATCTAAATCATCCAAGCATATTGCATCTTCAATTTTGGAGTAAAGAATAGTTGGCTGGTTAATATCTATAATTCTAAACTCAACAGATTATCCAACGTTTTGGGCTAAATCTTTTACAACTATTTGGATTAACTCTTCAATACCACTTAGTTTAGTATTGTTAAAGCTATTAAAATATAGTTTCATTGATTTTGATTCAATAATACATTCTGAAGATGCAGGAAAGGTAATCTCACCAATTGCTACAATCGGTTTTCCTTGCGGATTAAGCCATGATATTTCATAATGCGTCCAAATATCAACACCGTAAAAACCGGGATTTTCAGTATTAATTCCAATTTCACTGCGCTTTAATGCCCGTGGGATTGGAAATAATAAGTTAGGGTTGTATTGTGTTTCATATATAGATTTTTTACCTAAAGGCAAAGACATGAATTCCTCCATTTTAATAAAATATATGTGATTATACTACAAAATCTATTTGGTTTATTATCAGAGTTTCTTGATTACCATTTACTTGACAGTATAACTTTAAAATTGTATAATCGCTGC
Source organism: Neisseriaceae bacterium (assembly GCA_046336365.1). Taxonomy (GTDB): domain Bacteria; phylum Pseudomonadota; class Gammaproteobacteria; order Burkholderiales; family UBA11063; genus Aquella. The sequence continues at coordinate 19,255 of JBKDHQ010000125.1, read as the reverse complement.
CAAGCTTGTTTTTTTAGGTATTAAACATTAACTCTATAGTATATAATTAAATTAGAAGATTTAAAACAGCTGTATGAATAAGTCTATCTTGTTAAATTGATTTTTAGACTTTTAAGGGAAACCATGAAAAAATTAATCCTTATGATATTAATAACCTTAATTGGTAGCGTTTATGCAAATCATGATGATTGTTATAAAGCATATTCTAAACAAAATTACAAATTAGCACTTTCTAATTGTATGATATCCGCTAATTCTGGAGATGCTTCTAGTCAATTAATACTTGGTATTATATATTATCAAGGACTTGGTGGGGTTGAACAAAACTATAAATTAGCGCTTAAATGGTATAAGAAAGCTGCTGATCAAGGGTATGATCCAGCAGAGAATATTATAGGTAGCATGTATTATCAGGGGCATGGAGTTAAGCAAGATTATCAGCAAGCTTATAACTGGTATAAAAGAGCAGCAGATCACGGAAATACAAATGCACAAGATGCAATATATAGCTTTCCTCATCTAAAACAATATGTTCAAGAAGATAATCAAGATTTATCTAATAAATATAATGGACGCAAAGATTCTGTTGATAAAGTCGATGGTGCTGAGGATTCTGTTACTGATAAAGATGGCCAAAAAGCACAAACTCTAGATCCTTTAAAGGAGTTTTTTGCGGATTATTCTCCATTAAAAACATTTTTTTGGTATGTTATAACTATTATTTTAATTGTGACTACCACCTCATTATGTATTAAATTTATTAATAGAATAACTAAACTTAGTCAAGAGGTTAATATTGTTGATAAACGGTATATTCCAAAAACATGTAAATGGTGTGCTATATCAATTCTAGTTTTATCTATAGTTAATATTTACATTTATATCTTAGCAGATGCCGTTAATGAGTTTTATTATATATTATGTCTATTACTAACACTTATTATAATAATAAATTATACCATCCTCTATTCAAAATTAGACAAGACATTTAATACAAGACTCAATAGAATATATTGGTTACGTATCTGCTTAGGATTGATATATGTTGTGTTATGTGGAACCGCTTTTCTCTTTATAGCTAGATTAATTGCTGGGGCTTACAATGCTTCGGTATTTTATCTTGCAATAAATATTATAGCTTTAATTATTATTACATTTGTGGCTTTAATATCCTTATCTGTGATATTTTATAAAATTGGATCTAATTATAAGATAATTGGTAAATATACAAATAATCAGCTATTTAGCTATAGTGGTAAATCTATGCAGGTTGGTACATATCTAGCTCCAGTTCTAATTGGCTTTTTTATAATTGGATTTAGTGGGATTATATTTCTAATTGCTTGTGCGATAAATGAGTCTTCAAAATTTATAGCTGTTGAAAAGAATGAATAATATAAATTAGAACTTTATCAATCATGATTATGATATATTAAGTTTTATTAAATAGCATAAAAGATAAATGAACATTAAATTTTTGGTGTAGAATACATTCTGGAATAAATATAGAATACCTATGTATCAATATAAAAGACAATATAAAAAAGTGAGGATTTAGATATAGAATCTAATTGTATATAATTTTTTTCGGAAATATGACTTATATGAACTTTAATATATTACGATCACAAGAAGAACAAATACAAGCTATAGCCACGCAATTAGAAAGTTTAGTATCAAAATTTTTAAAAGAGAAGGACCAGGTTGTAATAGCTGTATCTGGAGGTAAAAGCCCAATCAAATTATTTGAAAGATTGAGTAATACAGATTTGCCATGGGATAAGATTTTAATTACACTTGTTGATGAAAGGGTAGTTGATACAGAAAATGAAGATAGTAATGAAAATTTAGTAAAAACGCATCTATTAAAAAATTATGCTAAAAAGGCTAAGTTTGTGGGACTAGTGGATATTATAAAATCTGTTACTGATATGTTACAATTAGCTAATACAAATATTCCAAATATTGACATTGCAATTTTGGGTATGGGTGAAGATGGGCATACCGCATCAATATTTCCATGCTGTCAAGAGCTTGATGATGCAATTAACTTAGACAATAAAAACAAATATATTAATACTAATCCGCTATTTGTAAAATATTCACGTATAAGTTTAACTTTGCCTGCATTATTTAGTATTCCATCATTAATATTGTCTATTAATAGTGAAATAAAATTTAAGGTATTTAATGAATCATTGAAAGCTAATAATAAAAGTTATCCAATTAGTTATTTATTAAACTTACGAAATGATTTAATTACATTTTATTATGAATGAAGTAAAAAGTAGAGCTAAGAAGAATTAGAATATACAAGGAGTAAGGTTTTGATAAATAACGCATTCCCAAGGTTAGTTGCTGATATTGGTGGTACAAACGCCAGATTTTCAGTTGAAGTTTCGCCATTTAAATATGAAAATACACTTGTGTTAGCCTGTAAAGATTCGAAAGATTTAGCAGATGCTATTAAAAATTACTTAGATAAAGTTGGATTTAGTAGTACAATTAAAAATGCTGCTATTGCATTACCTGCGCCTGAGGTACAAGATATATACTATATGGTTAATAGCCCTTGGCCACCTTTTTCAGCAAGTAAAGCAAAAAAACAATCAGGCCTTGATCATCTGATATTTTTGAATGATTTTCATGCTTTGGCATTAGCAGTCCCATTCATTGATAAAACTAATTTAGTTAGATATGGTGGTTTACATGAGCCAGACGAAACCAAACCTATTGCAATTATAGGACCTGGTACGGGGCTTGGGATGGCTACTTTAATTAAGCATCCAGTTAGTGGATTTTATAGTATTCCTGCAGAAGGAGGGCGTTCTAGCTTTGCCCCAGTTAATGAAGAAGAAATAGAGTTATGGAAATTTGCACATAAGAGGTTTTCTCATGTATCAATAGAACGTTTTGTGTCAGGTCCGGGATTACAGCTAATTTACGAAGGTTTACATAAAATACATGGTAAGATTATTGATCATTTATTATCTCCAGCAGAAATAGTAGAATCTGGTATAACTGGAAAGAACTGGATTTGTAAGCAAACTGTTGATATTTTTTGTAGGATGTTTGGTACAATATCATCTAACTTAGCTGTAACGGTAAATGCTTTTGGTGGACTTTATATTGGGGGCGGTATTATCCCAAAGATGCTTAACTATTTTCTTAAATCAGATTTTAGATCTCGCTTTGAAGATAAAGGTAGGTATCGTCCATATTTAGTAAATTTACCAGTTTTTATAATTATGCAGGAGTTTCCGGCCTTTTTAGGCGTAAGTTATGCGTTAGACACTTATCTATCCACAGGTTATGTGCCTTAACTTTATATTTAATTATTAAGGAATCCATTTATGAGCGCTATGGTTGATGCTGCTTTTATGCGCAAAGAACTAAAAGGTAGTCAATTCGAAATGACTTATGGTGGTGCATTAAGTTTTATGCGACGTAACTACACCAAAGATCTAACTGGTGTGGATATTGCAATTAGTGGCATACCATTTGACCTAGCAGTAACATATCGTAGTGGGGCAAGATTAGGTCCTCGTGCTATTCGTCAAGCATCAGTTCAAGTAGCAGAGTTACTTCCTTATCCATGGGGATTTAATCCATTTGATATTCTGTCGGTAATTGATTACGGAGATTGTTTTTTAGATCCACATAATCCAATGACAATAAAACCAGCCATTATTAAACATATTAGTAATTTACTAGATTATGATATTTTTCCACTAACTTTCGGTGGCGACCACTATATTACTTACCCGATATTATGTGCTTTTGCTGAAAAATATGGAAAAGGATTATCGGTAATTCATTTTGATGCTCATTGTGATACATGGAAAGATGATTGTGAAGATTCACTTAATCATGGTACCATGTTTTATAAAGCTATAAAAAATGGTATTGTAAATCCTCAAGCATCAATTCAAATTGGTATTAGAACTTGGAATGATGATTTTATGGGTACTAATATTTTAGATGCAGATTGGGTGCATGATAATGGAGTACAAAAAGTTATTGAAGAAATAAAAAAAACAGTTGGTAGTAATTTAGTATATTTAACTTTTGATATAGATAGTTTAGATCCTGCATATGCACCAGGTACTGGAACACCAGTTCCAGGTGGATTAACTACTGCACAAGCATTATCAATTATTCGTAAATTACATGAGATACAGATTATTGGAGCAGATATTGTTGAAGTAGCGCCTAGCTATGATCATGCTGAAATTACTGCTTTAGCTGCAGCTCATATTGGTAGAGATATTATTACTTTAATGGCAGATAAAAGACGTAAGGGAATGAAATAATGAAAAGTAATAAAAATTCTAACCAATCATGGAACGTAAGAAAGAGTCGTGAATTTTATAATATATTAGGTTGGAGTAATGGATATTTTGATATTAATAAAGATGGAAAAGTAACAGTAAAGCGTGGCAAATATACTGCAGATAAAGAATTAGCAATTTTAGATATAGTTGAAGAAATAAAGAAAATGGGTTATGCTACCCCCATGATTATTAGATTTAAAGATATTATTAAAAATAGAGTACAAAGGATTATCCGAGCTTTTGCCGATATGAAAAAACAACTATCTTATACTGGAAATTATACTTTAATCTATCCGGTAAAAGTTAATCAGTTTAAATCTACAGTTGATAGTTTATTAGATATAAAAGATAATAAGGGTTTTGAAGCTGGGAGTAAACCTGAGTTATTAGCAGTATTATCAGTAGTCAAAGATAATAAAACTCCAATTATTTGTAATGGTTATAAAGATAAAGATTATTTAAAAACAGCTTTAATTGCGAGAAAATTAGGTAGAAATATTACTATTGTTATTGAAAAGCCTATTGAAGCAAAATATGTAGTAGAGTTAGCTAAAGAGTTAGATGTAAAGCCCTTATTAGGTGTTAGATTTAGGCTTGCATTAACTTTATCTGGAAAATGGGCGCATTCTGGAGGAGAGAAATCCAAATTTGGGTTAAATACTACTCAGCTTTTAGATTTAGTTAAATTGTTAAAGAAAAATGATTTATTGAAATCTTTACATTTATTACATTGTCATCAGGGTTCACAAATTGCTAATGTACATGATATATATCAGTATATAAATGAATTATCAACTATGTATGTTGAATTATATAAATTAGGTGCAGGGCTTAAAATAATTGATGTAGGTGGTGGCTTAGCGGTAGATTATGAAGGTTCACGAACAAGAAGCTTTAATTCTACAAACTATTCACTTGGAGATTATGCTCATATTATCTTATCCACAATCAAATCCACAACAGATTTAGCTAATGTGCCATTGCCGGATGTTTATTCTGAATCTGGTCGAGCTGTAACTGCACATCATGCAGTTTTTGTCACTAATATAGTTGACGTTGAAAGTGTAGTTGGAGAAGAGGTTCCAGAAGTAAAAAGTAAGGATGAAGATTTGCTGGAGCTTGAAAATTTATTAGATTTATTTGATACATTGCCAATAAATGAGATTTTTACTGCAAGTACTCAGGCAATAGAAAGCATACATGCTAGGTTTTCTGCAAATAAATTGCCAATTGAAAAACGTGCAATTGCCGAACAATTATATTCCCATATTAAATTAAAATTAATTAAACAATTAAATAGAGAGTTTCGATCTCACCGAGAACTATACGATATTCTTGATGAAGATTTGGCAAAAAAAGTAATAGCTAATTTTTCTTTATTTCAATCCATGCCTGATGCCTGGGCAATATCACAATTATTTCCAATAATGCCACTTAGTCATTTAGAAAATGAGCCACGTATGCGAGCTATAATTGAGGATATCACTTGTGATTCTGATGGCAAAATTTCAAATTACTTGGATTATCAGGGTAATGAACCATCAATTAAATTGCCAGTTTATGATCCACAATCACCATATCTTTTAGCCGTATTTCTAGTTGGTGCATATCAAGAAATTATGGGAAACATGCATAATTTATTCGGGCCGGTAAATACAGCTGAAGTTAGTCTTGATGGTAAAGGTGGCTTTACCATTGATAAAATAAATAGTGGTTTTACCAATGCAGATTCATTAGAACATGTTGGTTATGATAGAATGAATATAGCAGGTAATTTAATTAAAATTATCAAAACTGCAAAATTAAGTAAAAAACAAGAACAGCAATTTTTAGCTAATTTTGAAAGCATGTTAAAACAACATACCTACTTAAGTAGTTAATTAGCTAAAATTTTTTGTTGTATATATTGAGTGAAATCTAATTGTAACTGCCCCATGTGAGTTTTGCAAATTACTATTTTTTTAATTTGTATCTAAAGAAATTAAATCTGCTATTTTCATAGTTTATTTGCTTAATTGTTATATCTTTGCAATATAAAATTTAAATAGATTTTGCAATCATTTACCACGTTACTTAATCCTCAAATTTATCAATCATTTCTATATATCTAAAAAACTAATTACCAATTTTTGGTATAGTGAAAGTTATTAGATAAATATATAATATTTTATAACATTTTTACATTAAATGTTGATGTAATAATTTTTAAAATGTTAATTAAGTTAATGATTTTGTTATGGGGGGTGACATCATGATTGCTAATAACATTACCACTACTACACTAGCTTATACAGAGGTAAGGGCTATAACTGAACATGATATAAGGGCATTTAAAGAAATTTATTTTGAAGGTTTGTATAGTCAGCTATCATTTTTATCGAAAAAGCTTCTTGATAAAGCAATAATCTCTGATAAATATTTGAAAGACTTGTTGTCAAATCCAGATATGATATTTTTCGGAGTATACATTAACAAATCTACTATTGGAGCAGTTGCAGGATTAGCTAAGAAAAGCAAGAACACATATTATATTACAAATGTATACACTAAACCTGAATTTCGTGGGAAAAAGATAATGGCTAGTTTATTGAAATATTTAATTTTTTATCATAGAAATCATCATAATTTTGAGAGTAAATTGCTTATAGAAGTTTTACCGTCTAACACAAGTGCTTTAAATTTATATTTTAAGCTTAGTTTCATAATAGTAGATTTTTATTATAAAGATTTTAGTGATGACGAACCTTATGGTGTATTTATTATGGAGCTTGCAAATTAAATTTTGATTAGATTAATATGTTAATATTGTATAGATTTTGAATAAACAAATTTTATTAGGAGAACAATCATGAATAGCGTATTACTTGAAACTACCACTCATCCTGTTCGTTATACTGATATTGATTTACGTGGTCATGTTAATAATGCATTATATTTTGTATATGCCCAAGAGGCAATGTCATCCGCTTTACTGGATAATGATGTCCCTATATATCAAACTGAGTTTCATCCAATTATTATAGAAACATATTGTAAATATTTTCATCCAATTAAATTCCCAGAAACATTGAAATTAAATGTTTATTTATTAGACATCCATCAAACAAGAACTTTTTCTGTTGTCACTGAGATAAAATCAGATACAGATGAAAACATTCGTTATGCAATGGTTGGTTCTAGAGGTCTTTGGTTTGATTTTATACGCAATATAGTAGTTAAAATGCCAATGTATTTCGTTAATAAAGTAGCGCAACTTAAAAGTATAAATAATAATTTGCAGGATGAACTAATAAAATTTAAATGTGGTATTAAATAAGTGGATACTATGAGTAATTATGAATCCTCAAGTTACTATAAAATTGAGGATTCATGCATAAGATTATATATCAATATATTCTCTATTGAGATTTTTTCCTAATCACAGTTGTTATAATATCTTTTTCCTGATTTTGTGAAATCAGAATGTTTCCTGTTTTTTCACAAAATTCCTTTAAATCATTAATTGAAGCTGGATCTGTAGTATAAATAGCAATCTCAGCTTCTTTTTCTATATTCATCAGAAATTTTTTTGTTTTTAATACAGGAAGAGGGCAATTTAATCCGCGTAAATCTAATTCAATCATTTTTTTATGAATTTATTTAACTAAACGTAGATTACCGTTGGTATTTTTTACTTCACTTTTATCATCATCTGGTTTTAACTCAACATTAAATTGCATACCTTGGCCACTTTCTTGTGCAAAAATAGCAATAACATTGCTAATAGGAATAGATATATCATATACTACACCACCAAATGTTGCTTTAAACGTGATCCATTCATAATCGATTTGTAAATCATTTGTTGCAATAGGTGATAAATTAAGTACAACCTGACCGTGTTGCACATACTGCCTAGGTACACTTGTTTTGCCATCAACTACTGTTGCAAGAAATGGAGTTAGCGAGTTATCTAAGCACCAATCATAAATAGCTTTAATCAAATAAGATTTTTGACTTATCATTCGTAATTATATTTTTACAAGCTTAAGATTTCATGCCTCGTTCTGCTGGCGTTAATGAATTTAAAAATGCATCAGTATTAAATAATCTTTCTGCATACTTAAGCATTCCAGCCCATGAAGATTTCATCGGAATACTATAATATTCTAAGCGCCATAATAATGGAAGAATTGCTGCATCAAGTAATGTGAAGGTGTTACCAAACAGATATTCAGCTTTTTTATTTACAACAAATACGTTTGCAATACTTTCTAAGCCATCACTTATTTTTTTTCTAGATTTTTCTAATTCCTTTTTTATTTTAGCTTCTTTAGATGATAGGTTAGAATCCAAAAAACGTACATGGGAGAATAATTCTCTATCCATATGAGTCATCATCATTCTAAGGCGAGCTTTTTCAGCTGGCTCAATTGGCATTAATTGGGGATGTGGAAAACGTTCATCTATATATTCGCATATAATATCTGGAGCAAGAAGAACTAAATCTTTTTTCTTGTTGTTTTTATCAATGTCATCAATTAAAACTGGTGTTTCATTGTATGGATTAACCAACATTAGGTCTTGTCTTAGGCCTATGTTAACATCTATGACTTTAAACTCCATGTCCTTATAATTGAGGACAATTCTAGCCCAATGTGAAAAAGGACAACGGGAGTCAGAATATAGGTGGATCATGGTTTATGCCCTTAAAAATTTATTAAACTTATGGTAGTTGTTTATTTCCCTATAGTTTTTATTCTTTTAGTAGATATGATGGATATTTTATTTATAATTCTATACCCACAGTTATGAATTATAACATTTTTAATGTAGATTGTCAAATATATATTGTATAACTATTTGATATTACAGCTAATTTTGCATGATTGTATAGTATTAATTAGATTGTGGTTATTTACTTCTGGCAACTTGGGCAATAAAAACTATTTCGTTGACCTAAACGAATACTTTTTATTGCAGTATTACAAATCACACATAATGTACCGACTTTATTATAAACCAAATGTGAATTTTGAAAATATCCAAGTTCACCATCAGCGTTTCTATAATCTCGTAATGTGCTTCCACCTTTTTTAATAGCATTTGTTAATACTTGTTTTATGCATTTAACTAAAATTTCTAATTCATTATAGTTAATACTTGCTCCACTTCGTAATGGAGATATTCTTGACATAAATAAAGCTTCCGATGCATATATATTGCCAACTCCAACAACTATTGAATTATCCATGATTAGCTGCTTTATTGCAGATGTTCTATTTTGTAATTTATTATATAAATATTTAGCGTTAAAATTAGCAGTCAATGGCTCTACACCAAGTAGAATAAATATAGGATGACTTTTGTAATCCTGAGTGTAAAGTATACAGCCAAAACGCCTTGGGTCATTGTAGCGAAGGGCCAAATTACTAAAAACTATATCAACATGATCATGTTTTTTAATTTCATTAACATCTTTAATATTAATTATTCTTAATGTACCTGACATCCCTAGATGAATAACAAGATATCCTTTTGTTAAAGTAAAAACTAAATATTTAGCTCGTCGTGAAATAGAAAGAATTTTTTGTCCAATAAGCTTTTTAGCAATTTCTTGAGTTAGTGGATAACGTAAATTACCGTTTCTAACAATAGTATTAGTGATTATTTGATTCTTTAATTCTAATATGCCACGTTTAATTGTTTCTATTTCTGGTAGTTCAGGCATTTATTATCTCTTATATTTTTTATTTACTTTGAGTGATGATTATGAATAATCTTTTGTAATTGATTTGCAATTTTAGAATTTGCCGCTATTATATTACCTTCATTGCTATTATGTTGATTGCCATTAAAATCAATTACAATTCCACCGGCTTCTCTAACTAGTAGTATTCCAGCTGCAATATCCCAAGATTTTAAATTAAATTCCCAAAACCCATCAATATGGCCTGATGCAACATAGGCAAGATCTAGTGCAGCAGAACCTTCTCTGCGGACACCATTTGTACTTAAAATTATTTCTTTAAATATAGTTAAATATTGATCTATTATGCTCATGTCATAACTTGGGAACCCTGTTGCTACCAGACTATATTCTAGCGAATGCGATGATACACGAATGCGTTTATCATTACAATATGCACCTTTTCCTAGTTCAGCTTTATACAAATCATTGCGGTTTGGATCTAGTATCACACCATGTGTAACCTTATCCTTGTGTTTTAAAGCAATTGAGATACAATAATGCGGATATCCATGAACAAAATTTGTAGTACCATCTATAGGATCAATTATCCAGGTATAATCTGAGTTTTTATTTAAATTACCATATTCTTCACCTAAAATATTATGTTCAGGAAATGCTTGTAATATGGTTTTCACAATAATTTCTTCTGATTTCTTATCTAAGTCTGTTACAAAATCATTATGACCTTTTTTCTGTACCTTTAAATTAGACAGATTACGGCTACCTTGTTGAATAGTATTACCAGCCAAGTAAGCTGCTTTAGTTGCAATGTTCAAAAATGCTGATGACATATAATGTGTATTCTTTCATAAAATTAAAAAAGTACCGACTGCAGTATTTAAGTAATAATTTTAACTTAATATAACTATGACTAGTGATATAATTTTCAACTCACTATTTTCAAAGTAATTAGATGGTTGCTATCTATGACGCGTATGATAGTATTACCGGAACAAATGACAAGATATGATTAACCTTTGGAAATTGTGCAAAAGATTATTCTATTAACTTAAAGCGGAGGTATTGTGGTTAATCAAAATCGGCTCGAACTTACAGTCAAAGCATTGGTGATCGGTTTATTTCTTACTATAGTTTTTTGTGGAACAGAAGTATATTTAGGTCTAAAAATTGGAAATACTGTAAGTGCATCAGTTCCAGCTGCTGTATTAGCAATGGGTTTTCTTAGAATGTTTAAAAATTATAGCACTTTAGAAAACAGCATCGCTCAAACTACAGCATCAGTAGGGGAGGGCGTATCTGTTGCGGTAATATTTGTTTTTCCAGCTTTATTAATTTTACATATATGGAATAATTTTAATTATTTGCAAATCCTACTTTCAGTTTTACCTGGGGCAGTTATTGGGGTTATATATTCAATTATCTTACGTAAAGTTCTACTTAATGATAAACAGTTAGGATTTCCGGAAGGACAAGCTATTGGTAAAGTACTTTTAACTACAGAAAAAAGTGGAGAGAAAGAGGGAAGTAAAGTACTTATATTGGGTATGTTAATTTCTAGCATAACTAGCTTTTGCCAAATCGGGTTACAGGTGCTATCTGGGGGGATGGCTAAGGCATTTCAAGTTGGTAACCGTCTAGTTGGTGGTGGAGTTAGTTTTTCTGTAGCTATTATGAGCGCTGGTTTTTTGGTTGGATTTGCTCCTATGTTTGCTGCGTTTATAGCTCTTATTTTTGCATGGTTTATCTTACTTCCTATTTTTAGCGGAATACATGGGATTAAAGATGCTAAAGATTTGGTCGGGAGTGCTTTTTATATCTGGAAAATATATATTCGTCCTATAGGTATTGGGGTATTTATATTTACTGGTTTTGCAACTATTGCTATGCTATTTAAGCCAATTATTAAAGGTATTAGCGAATCAGTAAATGCTTTGAAAAATATTATTTATTCTAAAGAAAGTGATAAAGATTTAAATTTTTTAAAACTATTAGTCTTGCTTGTGGTTGCATGTATTCCCATTATTATAATGATTTTAAATCAGTTAGAACAATTAAATAGTTGGGGAATATTTGCTAATTTAGTAGTTGCTATAGTTATTATGTTAATTACATTAATTGTTGGTTTTGCAATAGCTGCAGTTTCAGGATATTTTGCTGGGCTTGCAGGTTCCACATCTTCTCCTGTATCTGGTTTATTATTTATTGCTGTAATGGTTATTACATTACTTTTCCAAATACTAAGTGGCAATAATGTGTTACATGTAAGGGGGCAACTATTAGAAACTATAATATTATTAGTGGGTTTTATCGCCGGAACTGCCACTGTGACTAATGGAACTGTACAAGATTTTAAATCTGGGCAAATTGTTGGTTCTACACCGTATAAGCAACAAATTGCTTTATTTATTGGTACAATTATAGCATCAATGGCTGCTCCGCTTTGTATCTCACTAATTTTTAATGCATATGGAATTGCGGGAGTTGTTCCACATCCTGGAATAGATCCAAATACAACTTTAAGTGCTCCGCAAGCATTGGCTGTAGCAACTTTAACTAATGATATATTAGGTGGAGTAGAAAATTGGAATTTAATAATATACGGTATTATAATCGGCGCAATAGGAATGACCATAGATATAATAGGACGTAAAACAAAAAAATTTAGATGCTCTACAATATCAATTGGGATGGGTATTTATTTGCCTCCTGATATTGTATTAGCATTATTTATTGGTAGTTGTATAAGAGCGTTAGTTGATAGAGTTCAGAATAAAATTGCTAAATATAAAGGGGAAGAAGCAAAAGAAAAATTAAATAATAAAGTTAATTTGTTAGTGTGTGGTTTAGTTGCTGGTGAGTCTTTAATGGGGTTAATTTTAGCTATACCATTTATTCTTTATCAAAGCAGCGATGCATTAAAAATTGTTGGTTCTAATTTTACTAATATAGCCAATGTATTATCTACTATAATTAGTATAATGATTTTAAGACTTATTTATAAAACTGGAACTAAAATAAGTTCTAAAAGTTAGTTTATATTGATATTATGCTGTACTATGTATAGATAAAAATTTATACCTATATCAAATTTATTGCATTTAATAAAAAAGTCAGGATTCAGGTACGCGATGTATCGATTTACGTTGCTTAAAATAGTAGGGGTAAGTTATACCCCTATTATAAATTTGAGGTTAATTATTATTTTTTAATTAGAAATTAAAATTAACTCCGAACATCAGGAAGTTTGGATTAGGACCAGTAGATGTGTAATCTTCTAGATGTAAAGATAATTGTTTAGATAACTTATATTCTACTCCTGCACCAAGTAAAACTCCTGTATTAGATCCAGAATAAGCGGGTGTTCCACAATAAAACCCAGCACAATCCCAATTTCCAGAATAATTATTATATGCTATCCCTAATTTACCATATACTGAAAACATATCGTTAAGAGGTAGCACACCTTTAACTGCGGCATCTAGCATCCAATAGTTTGAGGTGTAAGAAAATGGCCCCCAACTATAGTTATAACCAGTACTATAGGTAAATCCAGCTTCGGCCCCAAAATATTTGTTAAACATATAACCGCCATTAGCATTTAAACCCATAGAACTCCAGGAAGTATTAAGTCCTATATTACCATCAATATATGGTGCAGCATTTGCAAAAACAGCTAATAATGATCAACAACATAATAGTTTTACTAAAATTTTTTTCATAACATGTCCCTTTAGAAAATTTAGTAGTTAAAATAATTTATTATTGATTAAAATGGTTTCATTTCTATCTGGACCTGTTGAAACAACATCAATAGGTGTTTCAACAATCTCTTCTATACGCCTTAAATAATTTTTTGCAGCAATAGGTAAATCATCAAAGTTTTTTATTCCAGCAGTTGTTTCAGACCACCCAGGCATTGTTTCATATATAGGATCACAACCTACAACTAAATCAGAACCAAATGGAAGAATATCATATATTTTATTATTACGAATATACCCAGTACAGATTTTAATTTCTTTTAGTCCATCCATTACATCAAGTTTAGTAATACACAACCCGTCAATACCATTGATCTGTACTGATCGTTTAAGAGCAGCTGCATCAAACCAGCCACAACGTCTCGCTCTTCCCGTAGTTGAGCCAAATTCATTACCACGCGATGCAAGTGCTTGTCCAATCTCATCATTTAATTCGGTTGGAAATGGACCAGAGCCAACTCTAGTTGTATATGCTTTGACAATTCCAATTACATAATCGATCATTTTGGGACTAATCCCGCTACCAGTTGCAGCGCCACCTGCTGTACAATTAGATGAAGTAACAAATGGATAAGTACCTAAATCAACATCAAGAAGTGTACCCTGTGCTCCCTCGAAAATTACTTTTTTATCTTCTTTACGTAAATGAAATAACCTGCGTGATATATCTGAGACTAATGGTTTAACTTCTTGAGCTTGAGATAATGTGCTATTATATACTTCATTAAAATCAATTTCTGCAACATTATAATAGTTTTTTAATAAAAAATTATAATAATCCAGATTTTCTTTCAATTTATCAGAAAAAATACTATTATCAAAAAGATCCTGAATGCGAATAGCACGTCTAGCAACCTTATCTTCATAGGCAGGTCCGATACCTCTACCAGTTGTGCCAATTTTATTATTGCCTTTTTTTATCTCGCGAGCCTGATCCATCGCTATATGGTATGGTAATATTAATGGACAAGCTTCAGATATTTTTAATCTCTCACGAACATTAACATCTAGATTTTCTAAATCTTTAATTTCTTTTAGTAAAGCTTCAAGAGACACAACTACACCATTACCAATAAAGCATGAGATATTATCGCGTAGAATCCCTGAAGGCAGTAAATGCAATACAGTTTTTTTACCATTAATTACGAGCGTGTGACCTGCATTGTGACCACCTTGAAAGCGAACAACACAATCAGCTGATTCAGTCAGCCAATCAACAATTTTGCCCTTTCCCTCGTCACCCCATTGGGCACCAATAACCACTATATTATTATGCATTTATTTTTCCTTTACCTGTACAATAGTTCGGGTTTTAGATCCGTATAAGTATGAGATACCAAAGACGGGCATAATTATATCATGAGATATTATATTAATTATTAACATATTTAGCAATATACTATCTATTAATGTTGATTGTATAATATTTTCAGCACAACTTATAAAATATTAATATTTATACTGCTTTGCTATTTGATATAATACCTACTTATACCATATAATTACTTTATTTATATATTATCAATAAAATACAAATAATAACATTATCAATCGTGCCATCTTAGATGATATTTAGACATGGCACTATTATTAAAACAATGTTTTTGGAATATCTATGACAAAAGTTAATTTGGGGCCTTCATTATTACTTTATAAGAAACTTTGGGCTTATATGTCAATGTATTGGCGTAGATTTCTTATATCGATAGCAGCCATGATCGTTGCTGCGGCAACTGAGCCTGCATTTGCAAGTATTATGAAACCACTAATCGATGAAGGTTTTACGAAACAGAACCATACTGCCATAATTGTAACTCCGCTTTTAGTTATTGCCATTTTTCTAATAAGAGCTGTAGCTTCATATACTAATGAGACAAATTCTACATGGTTATCAGCAACGATTGTTGAAAAAATGCGTAACTTAATGTTTAGCAGATTGTTAAAACTACCGATTCAATATTACGATGATAATAATTCTGGAAGACTTATATCTAGGATTGTTTTTGACGTGACCCAAATCACTGATGCAGGGTTTAATGTAATAACAGTTACTATACGAGATGGAGTAACTATAATTGGATTATTAGGCTTATTATTTTATACCGATTGGGAATTAACACTATTTTGTTTTTTTACATTACCATTCGTACTAGTTTTAGTTCGGATTCTAGCTCATAGATTAAGACGGTTAACTGCCAATAATCAAAAGCAATATGGTGAAATGACACAGATTATTACTGAAACTGTTGCTGGACAAAAGATTGTTAAATTATATGATGGATATGGTTATGAAAATTCACGCTTTGCAGAAAGTGTAGAGGTAATAAAAACCAATAATGTAAAACAGACAGCAACATCATCCTTAAATTCTGGATTAAGCCAATTTCTAGTCGCTGTAGCTTTAGCTATGATACTCTATTTTGCAGCTTCTAAATCAAAATCAAGTGGCTTTACCGCTGGAGATTTTGTATCATTTATTACTGCAATGATTATGATTTTTGCTCCAATGAAACGGATAACTAATGTTACTCAATCTCTACAGCGAGGTTTATCTGCTGCTGAATCAGTATTTTCATTCCTGGAAAATATTGAAGAATATGATGAAGGAAAAAATAAATTAAATAGTGTGTCTAAATCAATTAAATTTGAACAGGTTTATTTTAAATATCCGACTTCTGAACGTGATGTTCTAGAGAATATTAGTCTGGAGATTAAAAAAGGTGAGAAAGTAGCCCTTGTTGGAAGTAGTGGTAGTGGTAAGACAACCATGGCTAATCTTATTCCGCGCTTTTATATTCCACAACAAGGTGCAATTCTAATTGATGATGTTAATATCTTATCATTTGAGTTAAAGTCATTAAGAGATAATATATCATTAGTTAGTCAAGAAGTTGTGCTATTTAACGACACTGTTTATAATAATATAGCTTATGGTGCAAATTTAAAAAATTATACACAAGAAGATGTTTTAAATGCATCTAGGTTAGCAAATGCTTTTTCATTTATTGAACAGTTACCACAAGGATTTAATACCTTAATTGGTGAAAATGGTATGAGATTATCTGGTGGACAAAAGCAGCGTTTAGCAATTGCTCGTGCAATTTTGAAAAATGCACCTATATTAATTTTGGATGAAGCAACTTCAGCATTAGATAATCAATCAGAGAAATTGGTGCAAGAAGCGATGGAAAGACTTATGAGTGATAGAACAACTATAGTAATTGCGCATAGGCTTTCAACGGTTATTAATGCTGATAAAATTGTGGTTATGGAAAAAGGTAATATAGTTGAAGTGGGTAAACATGAAGATTTACTGGCAAAAAATGGAGTATATACGGCTTTATATAATGTACAGTCAAATTGGGTTAGTGGATAATGAATATCAAACTTTTATAATTTGATTATAACACTATAAACGATTAATAACTTAATAACTATGGAGAAAATATATGCCATCATTTGATGTAGTATCTGAAGTAAATAAAGTAGAGCTTGCTAATAGTATCGACCAAGCTAATAAAGAAATTACCAATCGTTTTGATTTCAAAGGAAGTGATTCGCGTGTCGAAATCAAAGATTTAGAATTAACTTTATATGCTGATGATGATTTCAAGCTTGGGCAAGTTAAAGATGTGCTGGTGTCTAAAATGTCTAAACGTGGGATTGATGTTCGTGTCTTAGATGAGGGCAAAGTCGAGAAAGTAAGCGGAAATAAGCTAAAAGAAACTATCAAAGTAAAAAATGGCATCGAACAGAATCTTGGCAAGAAAATTGTAAAGATGATTAAAGATAGTAAAATTAAAGTTCAAGGTAGTATTCAAGGTGAAGCAGTTCGTATTAGTGGTAATAAAAGGGATGATCTACAAGAAGTTATACAACTACTAAAAAAAGATGTTACTGAAATCCCCTTACAATTTATTAATTTTCGTGACTGACCACATTTATGATTAAAGTACGTAAAGTTACAAAGTCTTATAAAACCAAAAATGGAAAATATATAGTATTAAACGATATTGATTTTGAAGTAGCGTGCGGTGAAATTTTTGGCATTATTGGAAAATCAGGTGCAGGTAAGTCAACTTTAATTAAATGTATCAATTTGCTGGAAAGTCCGGATTTAGGTAATATTTATATAGATGGTATTGATATCACTAATATAAGTAAGGCAGAACTCCGTAAAATACGTCAGCAAGTTGGTGTAATTTTTCAAGGATTTAATTTATTAAACTCAAAAACTGTGTTTGATAATGTCGCTCTTCCGCTCAAACTAATTGGTAAATTAACTAAAGCTCAAATTAGAGATAAAGTGATGAATTTATTAGAGTTAGTGGGGCTGGCAGAAATGGCGGATCAATATCCAAGAAGCCTTTCTGGAGGACAAAAACAAAGAGTTGGTATAGCTCGCGCATTATCAACTGATCCAAAAGTGTTATTAAGTGATGAAGCAACTTCAGCACTTGATGCACAAACTACTAATAGTATATTAGAATTATTGTTAAATATTAATGAAAAGTTAGGAATTACCATTGTATTAATTACTCATGAAATAGAAGTAGTGCGTAAAATTTGTGACAGAGTAGCTGTAATTGATAAAGGCAGTATTATAGAAATTGGAAAAACAGTAGATGTGATATTACATCCACAAGCTAAAACTACTCGCCATTTAATTTTAGAAGAAGAAGCTGATAAATATTTAGATCAAGTTATGGATTTTTATAAGTTTCATAAAACCGAAAATACGCACCTAGTAATGATATCTTTTATAGGCGAAGCAACTTTTGAACCAATTTTAAGCCGGATATCATTAGAGTCCGGAGTGATTTTTAGCATTTTAAGAGGGGAATTGGGTAGAATTAAGAAAATGCCATTTGGCCAATTGCTCCTAGAAATTAATGGGAATTCATCACAGATAAGCAAGGCGTTTGCACTATTAGACTCATTAAAAGTTCATTATGAAATAATCAATTGATGCATTACTTTCTAGAAATTTGAACCCCATTTTTTATAAAAAAGATATAGATCCACAATGTATAAATTGTGAGATTCATAGACATCATTTCAATTTTCAGCTTTCTAAGTGCCATTTCTGCATGGTAATTAGAAAGCTGAATATGCTCATTTTCTGAAATATAAAATATATACTTCTTCCGATAATGGAGTGTTATTACTAAGTTCATGAGTTATATCAGATAGCGATTTGCCTTTTAGTGAGCCATGCGGGCGGTGCCAATTATAATAAAAATTCCCAATAACCAAGTTCTTCTTGAGGTTTGTTAAAGTTAGTTAAATCAGTAGTAGCTTATTTAACAAAAAAATTAAATAAATATTCTTATTACCTGACATTTTTTAGATCTTTAAAAATTTAACATTATATTTTGTATCTTAGAGCTTGATTTTATTGGCTGTCCCGTGAGTAAATTAAATAATTGAGTTCTAAGTATTGAATCACCACATGCAAAAGCAAGATT
>JBKDHQ010000124.1:0-20587 GCA_046336365.1 Neisseriaceae bacterium | reverse complement strand
ATAACCAATATAATGTTCTGATGTACCTAATTGATGTTTATATGGTTGTACTTGCCATATTTCTTTAATACCCAAACCATATGTTTGTGGGCACCTATTATTATCTAAATTAAATTTATTAATAACTTTCTTCGTAACCGAGCCCCTGCATCCTTCAGCTAAAACTATCTGTTTTGCCATAACTGTAATACTGGGTTGATAATTATGTTTTGGTTTAGAGTTTGTATCTAATCCTGCCTCAGAAGTTACAATACCGACCACAGAGTTATTTACAGTTACAACATCAGAAACTGGAAATCCTGAATAGAATTCTACTCCAAGACTTTCTGCATGCTGGGACATTTTAATAGATAGTTGACTCAAACTAACTATATAGTTTCCTTTATTACTCCATTTTTTCATATGTGGTAATTTAATTTCACTTGAGGAAGTTAGATAATATAAGGAATCTTGTTTTACATCAACAACTAGATCAGAACCAAAAAGAGATAGCCATTCAGGAATTAATTCATCAAGGCCTTTTGGATCCATGACACAACCAGAAATTATATTGGCACCGATATCACTACCTTTTTCAAACACAGCAACAGAAATATCAGCATTATGTAACTGTGCCAATTGTTTAAGTTTAATGGCAGTTGCTATACCTGCAACACCTGCACCAACGACGACTACATCGTAAGTTAAAGTTTCTTGTTGCATTAAAATTCCAAAAATTTATACGTCGGCAAAATGTTTTTGCATGGTTTCGCGACGTTCTTGTGCTTCGATAGTTAAAGTAGCAGTTGGACGAGCTAATAGCCTTTTTAATCCAATTTGTTCACCAGTATCTTCACAAAACCCATATTCACCAGTTTCAATAAGACTTAGCGCTTTACGGATTTTTTGTAATAGTTTTCTTTCTCGATCACGAGAACGTAATTCTAAAGCATATTCTTCTTCTATTGTCGCGCGATCAGATGGATCAGCAATATAATTAGTTTCTTGCTCTTGAAAAGCTTGTGTTGTTTTTTTTGCATTATCAAGTATTTCTTCTTCTAACTTTAATAGCTTATTCTTAAAAAATTCAAGTTGTACTTCGTTCATATATTCTTTATCCGGCATTTTAAGAATATCAGTTTCAGTTAAATTAGAAACGTCAATATTAACAGATTTCATCTTAACTCCGTTCTAGATAAAAATAATAATTAAGCAGGCATTATATACTATTCAAAATAAATGTGCAAGATTTATACTAACTAATTGCCATCAAATCCATTTTATCACTATTACTAATAATACACAAGTATTTTTGAATATTTTTTAGCCATAAAATTTCTTACTACTTCAAAAACTTTCAAACCATAATTATTATTTTTTTACTTTTTTATTTGACAAAGAACGAACTCTTTGATACAATACCGACCTCTAAGTATAAAACATACGTTGTGGGCTTGGAGAAATGGCCGAGAGGTCGAAGGCACTCCCCTGCTAAGGGAGCATGTGAGCAAAACTCGCATCGAGGGTTCGAATCCCTCTTTCTCCGCCAGAAAACCATCGACATGAGCACCCGTAGCTCAGCTGGATAGAGTATCTGGCTACGAACCAGAGGGTCAGGAGTTCGAATCTCTTCGGGTGCACCACAATTTGGTGTAGTAGATTAAAATTTTTTTATTGTCCCTATCGTCTAGAGGCCTAGGACATCGCCCTTTCACGGCGGTAACAGGGGTTCGACTCCCCTTAGGGACGCCACAAACAATATATGCATGGGTAGTTAGCTCAGCCGGTAGAGCAGCTGGCTTTTAACCAGTTGGTCGTGAGTTCGAATCTCGCACTACCCACCATTCTTTTTTATGTTACCAGATATGAAAAAAATTCTTACTATTTCGTTTATTATAACTTTTAGTCTAGGGTTTGCTGATACTGCAGCTCAAAGAGGACAATCCTTATTATCTGCACAATACAATTATCAGTCAGCACAAGATAAATATGATAGTAGCAAAAAAGAATACTCTGATGCACAAGATGCTTACGCAAAGGCAAAAAAACAATTAGCTGATGCTAAAAGTGAAGTAGAGCAACGCCATAAAGATTTAATTAAAGCTAAATCTAATTTAGAAAAATCTACTAAAGTCATTCTAAATGCAAAAAATAATTTAAATAATGCATGGGATAAAGCTAACGCTTCAGAGCAAAACTCAGGTAACTAGTTATTACTCTGGTAAAATCGCATATTGTAAAATAAGGTGCGACAAAATTTCCCCTTTTTTCTCCCACTAACTAACTAAGAGTATAATATCTTATTTAAAACTTTTCTTACATTAGTTGTAGTATCGGTTGCAATTAAACCATTATAACCACCATAAGCTTTGACTAAATCATCTGATGCTCTTCCATGTATATATACTGCAAATCTAACCGCACTAAATAAATCCATTCCTTGGGCAACAAATGAAGCAATAATCCCACATAATGAATCACCTTGCCCTGCATTTGATAATGCACTACTACCAGTTTTATTTACGTAAGCAGTACCATTTATATCCACAATAACCGAACCTAATCCTTTTAGTAAGACAATGCTATTATATTTTTTCTGAAGCTCTAAAGCAATATTTATTCTATTTTCACCGCATATGGTATTAACCGGGATATTTAATAATCTTGAAGCTTCCATCTGATGTGGAGTAATAACTTTATCTTCTAATGTATAAAACTCTTTAGCAATTTCTCTATTAACAGCTATAAGGTTTAAAGCATCTGCATCAAAAATTAGCTTACATTTAGGTTTAAGTTGTATAAGCTCAGACAGCAGTTTAATTGACTTTTCCTCAGTCCCAAGCCCTGGCCCTATTACTATCACATCATAGTTAACAGTGTTTTTGAGAATTTTATCAGCGGGGCTAACTATTAATTCAGGCATATGGTAATCTATAATCGGGTATTGATCACTATTAAACCCAATTACTACTTTACCACTACCGGTTAGCATTGCAGCTCTACCTACTAAAAATAGTGACCCAAACATTCCATCACTACCCCCAATAACTCCAACTAAACCAAATGTAGCTTTGCTAGTATCTTGGTTGTTTCTAATTAAAGGATTAATATTTATACTATCTAAAGTATTTTCAGTATAACTATGGAGTTGATTAAATGTCATAAATTATTATTGAAACAATTTTTGCAACTCTCCAGACTCATACATTTCTGCAATAATATCAGATCCACCGATAAAATTTCCATTTACATACAATTGCGGAATTGTTGGCCAATTAGAGTATTCTTTAATTCCTTGACGGATCTCTTCATCTTCAAGGACATTAACTGAAAAGTAGTTATTAATACCACACATTGATAGAATTTTAGCAACACGACCAGAAAAACCACACATCGGAAATTTTGGTGTTCCTTTCATATATAATACAATTTTATTATTCTTTACTTGTTCATTAATTTTATCTAATGCACTCATAATTTTTATAACTCCTTTTTTACTAATGAATTTGCATAATCAACAAAAATTTGCGCTCTATGTTTATAATCTCTAAACATATCCCAAGATGCGCAAGCAGGAGATAGTACCACACTATCTCCATCAATTGCATTTTTATAACAAAAATCTATTGCTTCTTCCAAAGTATCACATTCCTCAATTGGTAAGTTTAGACCTGATAGTACATTGATAATTCCTTGTTTATCCTGCCCTATTACTGCAACAGAATTACATTTATCTTTAACCAAATCTCTTAATGGTGTAAAATCTTGGCCCTTGCCATCACCACCTAAAATCAAATTAACCGGGCGATCTAATCCAGATATACCCGCAACAACCGCTCCAACATTTGTACCTTTTGAATCTTCAATAAATAGAATGCCGTTGTAATCTAAAACTTTCTGCATCCTATGTTCTAAACCAGTAAATTCCATTAATGCAGCAGTTATTCTATTATTAGTAATATCTATCTCTGCCCCATATAATAAAGCAAGAGAAGCTAATACATTAAAATAATTGTGTATCCCAATTAGCTGCAGTTTGGCACAATCCAAAATTTTCTTCCCTTGCATAGTTAAATATAAAAAACCATCTTCTTTATTCAATGAAAAGTCTACATTATTTTTACCAAATTCAACTGTCTTTAACCCTTGACGTTTCATTGCCATTACTAGTGCATCATCACTATTTATTATTTGAACTTTACAATTATTAAATATATTTGCTTTTACATAAGCATACTCAAGCAAATCTCTATATCGATCTAAGTGATCTTCTGATATATTTAATACTGTAGCAGAATCTAAATTTAATGAATATAGGCTCTCAAGCTGAAAACTTGATAATTCCAAAACGATTACATCAGGAAAATCGTTACTTTTGGTAATTTCTAAAAAACTGCTTAATACAGGGACCCCTATGTTTCCAGCCACTAAAGTCTTATAACCTAGGCTTTGAAGAAGATGTCCGGTTAAAGTGGTAACAGTTGTTTTACCATTACTTCCAGTAATACCAATAACTTTACTCTTCCAACTTTTGATCGCCAGTGCAAATAACTCTATATCGCCAACAATTAAAAGCCCACTTTGTTGTGCTTTTTGTAATGCTTCTTCATATATAGAAACCCCTGGACTAATCACAATAACATCTATATTATTAAAATTTTCTATATTTAATTTTCCACAGATTAGCTCTATATTTGTTAAGTTACCTTGATTAGGCGGGCTGTCACGCGTATCAAATACCCTAACAATATTTGCTTCACAAAATTTTAAATAATTTATAATTGATAATCCTGTCTCACCAATACCAACTACCGCAAATCTTTGTGTTTTAAAATCTATTTTTTTATGCATAATTTACTGATTATACCATATCCAAAAGTTAACTAAATTCCCCCAAACACCTATAATACTATATTAAGCCGATTTTTTCAACAATATCTAACATACACTTTCTAAAGCCTCAGAAGATTCTGTTGCCGTATCTGAACTATATCCACTATAACTAATAGTATCTGATTCTTCAGTACCATTTTCTGTGCTATCATTCCAACTATCAGCCTCATACGCACTATCACTATGGCTATATGATTCACTACCAGAATAATTATCATACCCACCCTCATCTAAACGACGATAAACCATTCCAATAATATCATTTTCTTCACATTCAGAATCTTCATGTCCACATTTTTTTACAAGCCTGGTATAGGTATCGTAAACTTCACTGATGCCATGATTATAAACTAATTCATTATCATCATTTATAATATCCCAAAAACATTGTTCATCTTCATCATAAATATCAGATAATTGTTCAAATAAATCTGGGTCTTCGCAATATTCAACTAAATCTAAAACTTTACTACTACTCATATCTACAAACTTAGATGTAGAATATTTATATAATTTGAAAATCTCCCAATTTGAAAGGCCTATGTTAACTAATTTCTCAAATTCATCAGAATAGCTTTGTTGAATATCATGAAAGTTCAACATATAATTTATATTATCAAGATTGTTTGAGCTATTATTACCGGAATTTCTATTAAGGATTTCAGTTTCTGAAGATAAATTAACAAGCATATCATCTATCTCTTCATGCAAGATAGCATGAGTAGTTGTAGCAAAGCCCCTATCTTTATATGAATGACGGACAGCATGAGCAGCTTTTGGTAGTAAAGCTTTCTTATTTAATTGTATATCATTATTTGGAGAAGTCAAATTAGTAATTTCATCATAAATAAAATTAGTTAATGTATTTTTTTCTCCTTTATCAGCTAGTGAAAGGAGAGTAACTTTTCCATATGGATTATTGTCTCCACCTCCTTGTTCATTTTTTAATCCACTAGTAACCAATAATACCATTTTAACACTTGAATCGTTTTGCAAAACTGTTTTTATGGCATTTCTAATCTCACTAGTAGTTGAACTGGTATGATCTAAAACTACTACTGACGGTTGGGTTAATTTTAATTGTGATTCAAGATCAGCTTTTTGTGCAATAAAGTTAGCCTTAAAACTATTTAAATCAAAAAATAATATATCAGCTGCTGAATTTTTTCTTTGGATTGGTGGATTAGTTGCAACATCTAAACAAAGTGGATTTCCTGGATCACCACTTAATGTCTCAAAATATGTATTATTACAGTTAACAGTAATTTTTCTAGAATATAATGACATTTCATCATAATAATTATCAAATGGGTAATACATATCGCTATCATTTGCCATTAACTCAGCAGTATCCATTAAATAAAGTACTGAGCGTGCTGCATAATAAGCTAAATTAATTGCCAACATTCCATTTGCTATAATTACTTTTTTAGCATGGATTGATTTATTATTTACAAAGTTTTGCTCTTCTACTTCAGAATCACTACCCCATTCTGGTATTTCATCCAATTCTTTTGAAGTTCTAGTACGCTTTTTACAAATAAAATCTATGTGTTCTGCCTCGAGAAATCTATATAGTTCACTGATTTTGAGGTTTACTGGCAAATCTACATCTAAACTAGAACACAGCTTTTTTATAATTGTATAAAATTCAGGATCTTCATTGACTTTTCTATCCGATGGTTTAGTAAAATCAAAATATGGTTGTTCTTTTAATTTTTCTTTTGTTTCCACTGATATATGAAATGGTTTAGATTTGTTTTTTGTAGATTTTTCATCAGGAACATATTTAACTAAGTTAAACATTTCTTCTAATGGGGATTCTGCTATACAAGGATTAGTAAAGAATTCTTCTGGTTTTTCAACAATAGCTTGTAACACAAAATTAGCTAGTAATTCTGGACGATCTCTCTCCCTTTCGAGTAGTTCATGAAGCATAATACGACCAGTCTTACCATGACTGCCCTTTTCCCATAAAGATTTCCAATAGGTATCTGGCAATTGTTTTTTATCAAAACCAACTTCTCTACCTTTGTTTAAAATAGCTTTTAATTTAGCATCTATCTTAAGATGGTCTTGTTCAGAAGTAGTTTCAAGCTTTTTGAATAAATTATGGAGTTGAACAAGGCTTTGTACAATAATATCAGCATATGCTTTTGGAACAAGGCCAATATTGATTCTAAAACTTTTATCAGTAACTGCAATGCTTGGATTATTCTGACCAAACCCTGAACGTCCAACCATTTCAATATCTATACCAGCTTTATATGCATTATAATCAACTATTGCAATAAAGTATGCCATCAGTAAATGGTTATATCTTTTATATATTGTTTCCAGTTCACCTTTTGTTACAGATTTATCTGTTATTTTTGGTGTAAATCTAACAAGTATACATGGATAGTTATTTGAACAATAGACTCCTTGCATATCACGGTTAGGATATAAATTTTTTGAAATAAGGTATGGCTGAAATTCTTTTAATAGCCTCTCAAGTTGTTGATTACTTCCAACTCTAATACTCCATAATCGATCCACTAGCGTCTGATTATTTTGTAAACCTATTAATTTTATTGTACCATCAATAATTGTATACAAAGCAATATAATTAGTTTTGCCAGATTTATATTTACGAATAATAATGTCAATATCTTGAAAATCATCAATAGTAGGAATAGAAGAAATAATTTTTGCTCTATATCGGCTGCCTCCCAAGTCAGCGTGTGGTATCTGTTTTTCAAATTCAGTGGCAACATGATTACATAAGCCAAGTTTATAGGTAAGAAGCTCATCATACAACTTTGATTCTATTTGATGTTTAGGATCAAATTGGTGTTTGTTTAACTCTATATTCTTTGAATACTTTGATAACACATATGGATTTGCAAAACCACCAGTGTGAGCTGATAGTGAATTTGTTACTTTATTGAGTGCGTTAGTTAATGGG
This sequence comes from Neisseriaceae bacterium, assembly GCA_046336365.1. Lineage (GTDB taxonomy): Bacteria > Pseudomonadota > Gammaproteobacteria > Burkholderiales > UBA11063 > Aquella. The sequence goes on along the minus strand of JBKDHQ010000124.1, from coordinate 12,768 downwards.
GTTGGAATAAATTTTACACCTCTTCCATCTTTTTTCTTTTCACCTTGTGCATATCTTGCCCCTTCACTCCTTGTATATACATGAGCACGATTTATATCATTTGGAAAAATTGATGTGTTCTCAAACCTCTGATAGAATTCACATCTTGGGAATAATGTACTATTTTTTACTTTCTTATTATGTTTAGCTACATTATTATTTTGTTGATGATTATTAATATTTTCTGGTTGAGAATGTTTATTTTGAGCGATTTTAGTAGTCATGACACATTTTCCTTTATAAAATAACTTACATAGATAAATGTACTGAAGATTATTTCACGAAAAGAATGAAACAACAATTATGGTAAGTCAACCTCTCTGATTTTAGAATTTGCCGACATACATTTTACCATAGAGTAAATTATTTGTTTTAATTTTTAACTGAAATTAATAGGCAAATATTCTAGCAAAAATTAATTAATTATGATGTGATAATGAATATTATAAGAACGCAAACTCAATTGATATACAAATTTCACAAATAGAAATTAATTGTTTAAAAATTGAAATATCTCATAATTATGAATTATATATAGCTCCTGGTTCATTCTAAACTATAAATTCCATTTTTACCTATTAATTTAGGGCTGTAAAAATTAAATAATAACTGTTATAATCTGATATTAATAATAAATGTGAGGCTTGGTTCAAAAACAATCTCTTGTGCATTCCAATAAAATTTAAACATAACTTAATGGAGAAGAAAATAATGTTGAAAACAAATACTGGAAAGACAATTGCAGTTACAGAACTTACATGGCATAAACTTATTGATACGATAACCCCTACAAATCCAGATTTAGCAAATGCTATGAAAAAAGTGGGGAATAATGGTATTAATTATATATTCTATAAAGCTAAATATAGGTTTGGGGACAAAATAATTAATAATGGTAAATGTTATCTACCGTTAAGTGACGGCGGAACTATCGCCTTTGATGACCCAGAACTACCAAAAACATTAAGAAATGATTTAAGTTATAACATAAGTACAGACGAAGATCCACTAGGACTTATTCTTACCAAGTCCTCTGAATTTTATTTACCAGGTAATGATGGTATTCACTCACACTCAATTATGAGACCTGGCAACATATTTGGTATTCCCAAAGCAGTAGATGATATTGTGAATGACACTTCCACATCTGTATTAGAATTAAATTTAAATGCAGGAGCTAGGTCATTATTTATGTTAACAAAAATTAGCGATAAAACACACCACGTTAGACTACAAAGACATTATGGCATAAATACTTCTACGCCATCTTCTTATCAAGATCACTGGGGGGTATTTTTAGAAATTGCTAATAAAGCTAATTCATCATGGAGCTGCGAAATAATCTATTTTCCACGAAACTGGATTAATCAATTAAAAGATGATGACTGGGTTTTATTAACCAAGAAATTGATGGCAATACATCGTGCCTCGTATAATATTGGGCATAGAGTATCACGAGCATGGAATAAAGCATTTGGTGAAATGGAACAAGAAAAAAAGTTAAACAACTACCAACCATACCCACTAACCACAGCAAAGAAATTATTTATGCTTGCAGCAAATATGTTCCCTGGATTTAAACCAGCAATCAACGATGATTCTGCACCAATTAGTTTACTTACTCAAGCATATACTGAAATTTATAACAAAAGAGAAGAAGAACAAAATAGTGCCGTTATAATGGAGCCATCTAGATTTAGTGTAGATGATGGCAATCCTATTTATTATTCTATTAATTATTCACCACTTAGCCAATACCATTTAGAATCAGCAAATAAAAAAAGTCATATTGGGTTACTGGAAGATATACGCAAAATCATTGAAGCTTATTCTAATGCTATACTAGATACCAAAAGTAATGTACCAGTTCTTTATGATATTGTCAAAAGTACATCTTTTTCGTTCTATCATAGCTCTCCTGAAAACTATCCTAGAATTAACAATGCAAGACAAATACCAAACGAAGACACAAGATTTGTAGAAAATAGATATGGTGAATTTCCTTACAGTAGTGCATTTTTTAGGGGCTGTATTAAAATTAGTCGTATATAACATTCATTTTCCATGCAAGTCATTGTTCCACGATGACTTGTAGTCACACCCACATCCTTGTAAGTATATTGTCATTACCATAATAATTAAGTTGGCTAAGCACAAATCAAATAAAATTAAATAAGTACAATTAAAGCATATAAATAGTATTATAATTAGATCTTATAAAGCATTTCATCGGAACCTTTATCATCTTTAAGAACCACTTGAAGATATTCAGGGGCACGTCCCCTTGGGTCCTCTCCAGTATAAATAATTAACTTTGTATATCCCATAGCGTGAAGCTCTCTTGCTAAATTGTATCCGGTCATTAAATATGGCGTACCATCTTCAGCATCATAATAAGTATCTAATATAATTCTCGTATCTAAAGGGTATTGATGCACATTTTCTAAAAAAGTAATTGGGTCATAATAAATATCAACTTTCAAATGGCTGTAAAGACGTTTAACTATACCATCAACTAACCATTTTTGATCTTCCACCCACACTATATCTACTTTGTTACTCCATTTTTGTATTTTCTTATCTACACTTATCTTTGTAGCAGAAGCTAATTCTTTAGGCAACATTTTTATTCCAGCAGAAACCACATTTTTCTGCATAGAAGACTGTCCAGAATAACTAGTTACTAGTATAGCCCGTAATATGCCAGTTTGTGTTACAACATCTAAACCACTAACACCCTGCTCTAAAAGCTCAAAATCTGTTAATAAAAATATATCCTGTTTTTGCTCTAAAGTTAAACTATTTATATAAGTGACAACCTCATGTCCACTAGTAAAATGCTTCAATTTAAGCATTGGGTTTTCTTCTAAAACTTCTTTAAAGGTGCTATTCCAAGACCCATGAATTGAATTATCATCATCTAGAATAATAACGGTATCATCTTTAGTGAGTTTAATCTCTGTTGCTATCCATTTTGGAGTATTAACTACTGGAAACCATATAGTTATTCTGGTTCCTTCCTCACTTGCATAAACATCGCATTTGCCATCGCCTGCTTTCACAGCATCCCTAACTTGTTGCAACCCAATTCCATGCCCATCTTTTTTACCTTCAGTTACTTCTATACCACCTTTAAACAACTTTTGAATATGCTACGGCATTCCATAACCATTGTCTTCAATAAGAAGAACAATTTTATTGTTAACCGCACCAAGTTCTATTGTTACTTTTCCATCTAGTTTTTCCCTTAATGCTTCCACAGCATTTTTAACTAAATTGGAAATCATCCTCTTAAACACACCAGAATTATGTTTAATGCAGCTAAAATTGGCCTCTTCATCAATATTAAGCTCAATTGTAATTCCAGTTTCTCTATGATCTTCACGCCGTTCATTAATTATTTGCATTAATGCTAATGAAGCCAAGAAAATCTCATCACTATCCTCATCCAACTTTTCATACTGACTCAATAATTTTTGAGATATACCGGCAATTCTTTCTGAAGCATTGCGTAACGTGATACGTTCATTTTCTGGAATAATGTTATTTAACCTACTAACAATATTATTAATACTTGATATAGGAGCATTCACATCATGCACAAGCTGTCTTACTATTGTTCTAAATTTGTCTTGTTCTTTGGCTGCAGCTTGATGAGCTTGATTTTCAACCTCTAACCGCTCTTTTTCCTTGGTATCAGTAATATCAATTGAAGCTCCAACTATTCCAATAATTTTACCTTCATAATCTCGAAGTGGAGATCTAATAGAAGTGAGATATTGAGTTGTTCCTGTATCTATATTAACAATCTTTTCTTCAAATTCAATTGTTTCACCTAACTCAAGTACTTTTTTATTATTTTCTACAATAGTATCTGCTAGTTCTTTCGGATAAAAATTATGATCCTGGTTACCTATAATTCTTTCTCGAGCATTTTCCCCACCAACCATTTTAAAAGCAAGATTATTAGCCCCTAAAATTACACCTTCTTCATTTAACCAATAAAGCGGTAGTGGAACAACTTCCGCAACTCTAGCAATACCATCAAAAATCTTGCTTATATCTTTCCTAATCTTTTCTCTTTCTTCAGTTCGAATAATAAGTGCTTGGTTTTCTAATTCCAATCGTTCTTTTTCCTTAGTATCAGTGATATCAATTGAAGCTCCAACTATTCCAATAATTTTACCTTCATAATCTCGAAGTGGAGATCTAATAGAAGTAAGATATTTAGTTGTTCCTGTATCTATATTAACAATCTTTTCTTCAAATTCAATTGCTTTACCAAATTCAAGAACTTTTCTGTTATTTTCTACTATTACATCTGCTAGTTCTTTAGGATAAAACCTATGATCATGGTTACCTATAATTTTTTCACGCAAATTTGCTCCACCAAAAGTTTTAAAGGCTAATTCATTTGCACCTAAAATAAGCCCATTTGCATCAAGCCAATAAACAGGCAAAGGTAAAATATCTGCAATTCTTTCTATAGTTTGAAAGATACTTTCACGTTTTATATTCTCTGACATTTAATAATTATCCCTTTTAATAAATATCATCGTTTAATATAATATTCAAATATTTACCAAATTGTTCATTTGTAATAGATGGCCACTCAAAATTTAAAAAATTTAAGATATTTTGGGTATATCTTTGCAGATATACCCTCTGTGAAGACTGATACATCCCATCTACTTCAAGCCAACCCTGGATTAATAAAAATTTCATCAAAATATCAGCCTCAATTTTATCATATTTTTTTAGTCGTTTAATAATATAGTTAATAAATTCTGCTATAGGCATTATATTAATTGATAAGTGTTTATTAGATTCTACATAGTTATCTAAGTCAAACATATTGGGATTATATACATGGTAAATACAATTATGGGTGCATTTTTTATCGAATAATTTAGTTATTGCGTTTGCAGTTAGATCTACAGGAGAAATATTGATCTTAATTCCTTCAAATATTTGTTTAAATTTTAGTAAGTATGTAAGCCAATAATTAAGTATCACTGTACCCACATTTTCTTGAACAGTCATATTTTTTAACATAAAGGTGAGGTTTCCAACTCGATAAATATTAGCATTTATACCATAATCACGATATTTAACAACTTGTTTTTCCGCTTCAAGCTTAGTTTTAAGATAAATATTATTATCAGAATACTGTAACTCATCAGGTAGCAATTCTTCAGTATAGTAATTATTCCACTTATTATACGATTCACTATTATGCTTTAAAACTGATATTGTAGAAATATAATGGAAGTCTTTTGATTTAGTTAAATTAGTAAATTCAAGCAAATTAATTGTAGCTAAAACATTAGCTCTATAAAATATATCCTCATCACCAAATTGTTTTACCAATGTTGCAGCGTGTATAACACTATCTATATTATTTACCAAATTTACATATTCATCTTTTGACAACCCCAATTCTGACTTCTCTATATCAGCCGATAATATAAATACTCTGGGGTTTTTTACAGAAACTTCATATAAAAATTCTGAAAAATATAGCTGATACTTATCATTCATTCTCTTGATTGCAACCTGGTTAGACTCTGCTCTAACTAATACATATACATTATAATCAGTACACGTTAGCAGTTGATTCAATATATTGCAACCCAAATATCCCGTAGCACCAGTTAATAGGACATTTTTTATTTTTTTACATGAAATATCTGGACATAAAGATTTTGCTGAGGACATATAATATTCTATGTCCTCAGATATTAAATTAGTATTTTTTTGTGATATTGTATCTTGACCTTTAATTTCCTGTAAAACTCGTAATAGCCTCTGTTTAATAGAATCATTTGAAAATGCTATATTATGTGCTATCTTACAAGGAGTTTTATAAGTGTATATATCGCCAATGGTTACATTAAAATTATGCTGCATTAGCATAACCAATGTTATTGCAGATATCGAATCGCCTCCAGATCTAAAAAAGTCATCATATATACTGACTTTATTTTTCGGTAGAACTGTAGCAAATGCTTGGCAAACCAAAGCTTCCTTTTCATCTCTTGGCGCAACATAATTATGATTATTTATATCATCTAACCTTGGAAGTACTTTTATATCAATTTTACCATTTAAAGTTAATGGTATTTTTTCTAACCATATAAATTTGTGAGGTATTAGATATGCTGGTAAATAATTGGATAGATGCTCTATAATCAAATTTTGATCTAGCTTTGTATCAGATACATAATAAGCAACTAGATATTTTTTGAATATATTATAATTATAATCAATATTTGTATTAAACTGAGACAATGTTAGATTTTGTGTTAAATCATCTTTATGCTGATTTTCAATTCCATATAAATATTCTTTTTTAGCCTTACCATATCCATTTTTTACCAATGAACCATAATTACTACTACTCATCTGCTTTAAAGAATCTATCAAAGCAATTAAACTTGTTTTAATTATTTGCATAAATTCATTTAATATAGTCTGATTTAATTGACTAACCACATCAAATGCTAATGTTCCATTTACTATATAACAAACTATATCAACCACATTGTAAGGTTTATTTTCATGTGCAATGTTTAATCCACTATCTTCACCAGTAATAGTCCAATGATTTTCTGATACATAATCAATTTGCCCCAAATAATTAAATGATATACAGGGTAGACTCTTTGCATATCCAAATAAAGCTCCATACCCAATACCATTATTTGGGATATCTTGCAAAATTTTCTTAGTATCCTTTAATAAATCTCTTATATTTTTATTTACTGTCATTCTTATAGGATACATTGTTGTAAACCAACCTATAGTATGTGTAATGTCCGCATTAGGATCTATGTGTTCCCTACCATGCCCTTCTAATGTAATGTATATAAAATCTAAAGAACCAGAAGTATATTTTATTAACAACTCCTTTAAAGAGAAAGCTATTGTAGCTAATAACATTTCATTTACTTTACTATTAATTAATTTACTTTTATTAATAAGTTCAAACGTATGCTTTTTATCTAAAATAAGTTGAGTATCGGTTTTATTTCTATTATTAATAGTATCTGTACACGAATAGTTTTTGACTAATTTATTTAGCTGTTTATCAAACTCCTCATAACCTAATAATACATTTCTCCAATAATCTTTCTCATTAATATTTTCTATTGCATACTTCTTAACAATATTTACCCATTGTTGATAGCTAGTAGAATTTCTTTCAGACAAACCTAAGTTATTATCTTGTTCACTAACACCATCATCTTTCTTATGTAAAGATAAGTTAGAGTAAATTTTATATAAGTCATTTAAAATAATATGCCAACTAACCACATCTATAATTAGATGATGTAGTGCCACATATATTCTACAGCTACCATCTGAATATCCATGAATGTAACCAAAACAATATAAAAATCCATTTTCAATATCAAAATTACTCTGCCAACTAGTTAAAATTTGCGATAACGATTCATTAAACTCTACTGTATCTTCTTTATAAAAAATTTTACTAATATCTAACTCTTTAAAATTTATAGTTTTTCTTATATCTTGCAACTGAGCTTGCGAAATATTATAAAAATCGTATTTCTCAAATAAATTATCAATATAATACGGTTCATAAGCTAAATTGCTTCCAAATTTTCGTCTATATCGTATTCTAAAATTATCATGATATTTTAATAAATTTAAAAAGCTGATTAGCAATAACTTTTTTTCTAACCTAGGCGTTTTAATAAGAAAAGACTGATTCCAATGATTAATATTTGTAAAGTCCTTTTTAAAAAACCATTCCTGTATTGGCAATAACCCTAGATTATCTTGTTCATTATATAATCTAGAATTACTATACAATATTTTCTCAGATGCATCACAGAATGAATTTGTGGTTATATTTAGAGGAATAACTTTAACGCTTGAATCATCATTTGAAATACCAGCATTCTCTTCAACTATGACTACAGCCTGTTTTATCTCAGGATATTTACATAAATGAGCTTCAATATCACCGACTTCAACTCTATATCCTCTAATTTTAACCTGAGAATCATTACGCCCTATAAACTCAGCATTACCATCTGGTAAATATCTACATAAATCACCAGTTTTATATAAACGGGAGTTCCTACCCTGTTTTTTTTCTTCTTCAGTTTGAAAGGGATTAGGTATAAACCGTTCTGCTGTTAATTTTTCTTTATTAATATAACCTCGAGCCACTCCATCACCACCAACAAATAATTCACCTATAGCACCAATTGGCATTGGATTTAAGCAACTATCTAGTATATAACTTGTAACATTTGCAATTGGTTTACCAATTGGAGTATTCTCATAAAATTTATCTACAACAAATCCATGTGACTGTACAGTAATTTCAGTAGGACCATATGCGTTAATTAGTCTATAGTTTTGTTTAGTAAACTTATAAAATTTATCACCACCCACTATTAAATTTTTTAATTTATTTTTACCTATTATAGAAAATAGTTGCGCTATTTGTGGCGGCATAAATGCATAATTAATTTCTTGTTCTAAAAAAAATTCACTAATATTATTTAGGTCTAGCTTATCTACTTCATTTATAATGCATAATCTACCACCAGATAACAAAATTGGATATATCTCTATAACTAACGCGTCAAACCCAAACCCAGCATATTGGCTACTTATTGTAGAATTGTCTATTTGGTAAGAATTAATTAAATAAGTAATATAATTAATAGCACTTCTATTTTCAATCATTACGCCCTTTGGCATCCCTGTAGTACCACTAGTATAAATTACATATGCTAATTGTTCAAGACATTGCTTAATCATGAGGTTTTTATCAGACTTTTCCTCTAACTTATTTTGAATTTCTGACTTATCAACTATTATAATGTCGCATTTAAACAAACTATTGTTCTCGAGAGAGTGTGTATTTTTATAATTTACATTAGATAAGATATTTTTTTCTACATTACCATTTATTATTAAAACTTTTGCATTACTATCTTCCAAAATATATTTAATTCTTTCAATAGGATTATTTGAATCTATCGGAACATAAGCACCACCAGTTTTTAATACTGCAAGAATAGCAATTATCATTTGTTCACTACGTTCTAGACATAATGCAATCAAATCATCTGATTGTATTGAATAATTATCTTTAATATAGTGAGCTAATCGGTTGGATTTGCAATTTAACTCATTATATGTAAGTTTCGTACTTTCATATACTAATGCTATATTATCTGGAGTTTTTAATACTTGTTCCTCAAATAATTCACAAATAGTTTTATTTGTTGGATATGGTTTAGCTGTATTATTCCACTCATATACAAGTTTATTATATTCATTAGTACTTAATAATTGATAATCTATGACTAAATTACTATCATTACCTTGGCTTAAATCAAATAAAATATCAATAAAAATTTTTTTAAAATGGTTTATAAAATAACTTAATATGATTTCATCTATTTCTAAGCTAGAATACTTAACTCGATAATTTAAGCTATTATTTTGCAGCTCTTGCTCAAATAAAAATTTATTTGTTAAATCGATATTAAAGTCATTATTAACTTTAATCACATCAACTCTTTCGAAATTAAATATTTTATTTTTTAAATTAGTCTGTGAAAATGATATATTTAGTAATCCTTTATTTAGATTTCTTACAAACTCATTTACTGGATAATATCCATAATTAAAACAATTATCGCTTTTTAGGTCATTTACAAAATCTTTATATTGATAAATTAAGTCTAATACTTTTGTATTATTTTCGATAAAATAAGGAATAACGGCAGTATTTATCCCTGCACCAAAATTTAATCCAGAAAATTCCTTAATTTTGATTGGATAACAAATGCCAAATTTAGTTTGTGAAGTATATCGGTTTAATAATATAGCAAATACAATTTGTCCATAGGCAAAAGCACTTATACCATATTTATTTTGTACTTTTTCTATTTGATCAATAACTTTTTCTGTAAAACAAAAATTAAATTCTTTAATTATTGTTTTAGTTGTCTTAGGTAAATTTGAGCCTCTTGATTTAATGAAAGTTAGGTCTAATACTTCCAAATTAGATAAGCGCGATGTCCAGAATTGGTTGCACTGATCTTGGTGTAAATTTAATAATTCATAAACTTTATTTGTTGTAGAAGAAGCTGATTGGATTTGATCGGCTATTGATACTTTACAACTATAATTATTTTTATTATAATATTTAGAAATTTCTGATATTAATTCATCGAATGAAGATCCATCAATAATCAAATGGTGAAAAACTAAAATAAATCTATAATTTAAATCCACATCTCTAAATATTGCAAAACGATATAACGGCTCACCTTCAAGATCAAATGGTTTTGAAACATATTGATAGGTTTTTTCCTTGTTCTCAATGTCATCAAATACTTCCAAATATCTTATTTTACGATTATTTTTCCAGTATGGCACTCCTTCAACATTTATTACATGGCTATTTAATATAAAATGCTCAGCAATTAATTGCTCCAAAGCATAGCTTAGTTTTCGAATATCCAACACATTTGCAAGGGTTTGATCAAATACTATATTATATTTGCTAGACAATGGATCAAGTTGCCACTCTCTATAAAAAATATTATGATAAGGAGATAACTGAATTTTATACATCACCTAAATACTATCTTACTTTTTATTATATTAATATTAGACTGTTTATGAGTTTTATTGCTTAGTTCAAAACTAAATTTAATAAATGCTTTAATTCAATTACTCAGCAAATTTTTCAAAGGCATCGGGATATAAATTACCTCTTGCAAAGCCAACAGGAATTTGATTATTTAATTTGGATAGCTCGTCATTAGATAATTGAATATCTAAAGCCCGCATATTCTCTTCTAAGTGCTTAATTTGTCTTGTCCCAGGAATTGCTGTAATATTATCACCTTGAGATAAAATCCAGGATAAAGCTATCTGAGATGGCATACATCCTCTATCTTTAGCAATACTTTCTACCACTCTAACTACACTTAGATTATGTACTATATTCTCAGCTTGAAATCTTGGTGAAATTCTACGAAAATCTGTTTCTTCAAATTGATCTATGCTATTGATTTTTCCAGCAAGAAAACCAATACCTAGAGGACTATATGCCACAAAACCAATATTTAATGATTTACATAATGGAATCACTTCTTCTTCTTGATTTCTAGTCCAAATTGAATACTCAGATTGTATTGCAGTTAAAGGATATATAGAATGTGCTCTACATATTGTATTGGCTTTCACTCCAGATAAACCAATATTAGCAACCTTACCTTCTTTTACCAACTCAGACATAGCTTCTATAGTAACTTCAATTGGTGTATTGGGATCAGGTCTATGTAAATATAATAAATCAATATAATCAACACCAAGCCTTAGTAAACTAGCTTCACAAGATTTTTTAATATACTCTGGGGTGCCATTTACTCCGGTTACAGTATTACTTATTTTATCTCTCACAATACCACATTTAGTAGCAATTACTATTTTATTCCTATCAAAATTCTTTATTACTTTGCCTAATAGTATCTCATTTTCTCCATCACCATACATATCAGCAGTATCAAAATGGTTAATTCCTAATTCATATGCTTTAAGCAATATATTAAAAGACTCTTTCTCAGTAGTTTTACCATAAATACCAGACAGTGCAAGGCAACCAAAACCGAGTTTCGACACTTTTAGTCCATTATTTCCTAATTTAATAAATTTCTCATTATAGTTCATAGAAATTCATCCTAATATAATTTAACAGTTAAGAAAGTGATAATCAAGATATGTGTTGAAAAACTATTTGATATATATTATAGCATATATATTTTATAATATAAGTTACAATTCAGACTCAGCCATTCATCACTTCTGAAAAATTATGCAAAAATATTTTTCATTATAAAAAATTGTGGAGTAAATGATTTTTAGGATAAATAATAAATAAAAGTTTTTGAATAGCTTTTGTAAGATTTCGGTTTTATCAGGTATTTTAGAGCATAAATTTTAGGTTTTAAGAAAATAGTCTTTATTAATCTAATATAGGTATGTTTATCAACTAAATTATTAAAAAATTTTCATCTTTCCAATATATCAAATTGATTATTTTACCTGCTGGGGCTGTTGAATACCAAAATTTCACTAATTTCATGAACTAGATATGATTTAAATAATTCTGAATAAATAGCAATTGTTACCAGAGGTACCCTTACTTTCAATTTTAGCTTACATCAGCAAATCATCCAATTTAACATAAAAAAACACAAAGTTGTATACCAATTTAGGTTACATATATCCTAAATTATGTTATAACAATATCATATTTCATACTAAAATCGATGAAGCTTATCTAGGGGAGTTAGACAAACAAGATCTACTCAATTATATTATAGAAACATATCCTAATTTAACAAGTAGTAAAGGAAAATTCGGGAATATTACAATAGTTGATTGGTAATCGAAGGATTAAACGGATATCCTTATTATACAGCACAAGCAATCTCTAAAAGTTAATGCATAGATTTTCTAATTTTCTCAATCTCTTCTTTTTTTAAATGGGACACTTTCTCGATAAAAGTTAAGTCAGCGCCCTGTTTTAACATTTCTTGCACCATTTCTATTTGTGCTTCTTGCATACCTTCTTGTCTAAGTGTTTCAGAATAACTCATTATAAACTCCTTATAATCTGAAATATCAATTACTTGTTTCATTAATGGAACTAGCTCTTCTCTT
>JBKDHQ010000123.1:0-56866 GCA_046336365.1 Neisseriaceae bacterium | reverse complement strand
ATTTGTAGTGATTTAACAAAGATTATAAACTAAACACTTACCCTCTGTCCCTGATAATTCTTTATCTCTGCATTATTCTGCCGCGCTTCGCTTGCCTGCTCAAAAAAATAAACAAAACAAGTTTTATGTATTTTTTTGACCTATTTTTTAGTTGCATTTCATTTTTTAATTTGCGTTACGCCCATTCATTGATGAAAAATAATAGAGGATTTGACACTTTCAGGGCTGAAAGTGCCTATTTTTTAGTCACGTTTTATATTTTAGTTTGCGTGCACGCAAGCCTGATAAATATATTCAGCATCTTTACCAATATAAATTTGTTTAATGATAGGAGAAATATCTATTAAAACAATATCTTTCATATCAGAGAATCTATCTATTAAAATTTTATCTTGAGAAATCACTTCAACTCTAATTCTTGTTATAGCAACTAAGTTTAACGATTTTATATTAATCTTACCACCTAAAGCACTCAAAATAGAGCTAGCAAGGTTTAGCATATTCTCATTTATATCCTTATCAAGAAATCTATTTTGTGATTTAGATTTTGAAATATTATTTATAGCCTCTACCGCTTGATTTTCTATAGTTAACGCTTCACGAATCTCTGATGCAATTAATTCCGCATTTGTACCAACTATAACTTGCAGTGCTTGCTTTGTTGGAGCAATATTTCCATGTGAACCCAAATTTTTTAATGCTAATTCGTCAATATTACTTGAGTCATTCATAGTTAAACGTAATCGTGTCATACATGAATCAACTTGGATGATATTTGTTGCACCACCCAAGGCCTCAATAAATTGCATTGCACGTGATTGAGGTTTAGAGCCTTCGAAGTTTCTCTCAGTATTTATAATTAGCTCACGTCCAATTGTTTTTAAATTATATTTGCGTATAAAAAAATCAAAAATAAAATAATATAATAAAGCAAATAAAATACCTACAGGAAGTAAATATAAAGGGTTTTTTGCTAATTTAAAAAATAGTATATAATCAATAAAGCCACCTGAAAATGTAAATCCTAAATGCACATTTAATAAATACATTATTGATAAAGATAATCCGGTTAATATTGCATGTATTCCATATAATACTGGTGCTAAAAACATAAAAGAAAACTCAATTGGTTCAGTTATTCCAGTAAAAAATGACGTTAACGCCATAGAAAATAATAAACCAGCAACCCTTTTTTTATTTTCAGGTAAAGCATTTTTATACATTGCAAAACATGCTGATGGCAAACCAAACATCATTATTGGGAAAAAACCAGACATAAAACTACCGGCTGTTGGATCACCCGCCATAAAACGAGCAATATCACCATGTACAACTACCCCTGAACTATTAGTATAATTACCAAACACAAACCACACCAAATTATTTATAACGTGATGTAACCCAGTTATAATCAATATCCGATTTAATACTCCATATATAAGTAAGCCAAAAGCACCAGCATCTACAATTAGCCACCTTCCAAAAACATTTAACCCATCTTGTATTGGAGGCCATATATGAGCTAAAATAATGCCGACACCTACAGATACAATACCAGTAATAATAGGTACAAATCTCTTACCCCCAAAAAATGCCAAGTAATCTGGAAGTTTTATATCTTTAAACCGATTATACAAACTTGCAGCTAAAATACCGATTAAAATTCCACCTAACACTCCAGTATTAATGTTTTTGTTAAAATCAGTTGCAATAGTAGTCATAATTAGATAACCAACCAAAGCAGCAAGTGCTGAAGTACCATTATTATCCTTGGATAAACCAACTGCTACACCTAGAGCAAATAAAATAGCTAAATTAGAGAAAATAGCATTACCTGCATCTGCAATATATTTAATATTAAGCAAATCAGGCTGACCAAAGCGTAGCAATATGCCAGCAACAGGTAATAGCGCAATTGGAAGCATTAAAGCGCGGCCTAATTGCTGTATTTTATTAAAATTAAATTTCATAATCTAAGTAACTCAATTAAAAACATCAAAAAACTGTTCGGATAAATACTGACGTACCTCAGTATTAGTTGCAAAATCTAAACATTTAAAGGCATCCTCACGACATTTCTCATAGTTTAACCTTCGAATAAAGGCTTTATTTTCAGGTATTGAATTAATATTCATCGATAAACTTTTAATTCCAAGCCCAATTAATACTAAAATGGATATTTTCTCCGATGCCATTACCCCACATACTGATACATTTTTATTATATTTGTTTGCCCCCTCAACTACTAAATTAATACTACGTAATACAGCTGGATGAAGATGATCTATTTGATTTGTAAGTTCAAAATTTTCTCGATCAATTGCTAAAATATACTGGCTTAGATCATTAGTTCCAATTGAAAAAAAATCAACTTCTTTAGCAAAAATATCGGCCTGAAGAGCAACAGATGGTACCTCAACCATAATACCTAGCTCAATTTTAGTACTAAAGGCCAACTTACTTATTAAATTTTCTAGAATCTTTTTTACTTTTCTAAACTCTTCGATATTGCTTATCATAGGTAACATGACCTTTAGATTTGGATGATTAACTTTTAATATTGCAGTTAATTGCTCAATAAATGTTTCTTGATACTTCATACTCAAACGAATACCACGAACCCCTAGAACAGGATTTGTTTCATCATGCATATTTAGATAAGCAAGCTTTTTATCTCCTCCAGCATCTAAAGTCCGAATAATAAAGGGTTTATCTCTATCAATAACAGTTGCTATTTTAGAATAAACCTTTTCCTGTTCATAAGCCGTAGGTGGCACATCTTTATCTAAAAAGATAAATTCAGTTCTGAATAAGCCAATCCCATCAGCGCCATTTTTAGCTAGTGGTCCTAAATCGGAAATATTTGCAATATTTCCTAGGCAATTTATCTTCACATTATCAACAGTTGTTGCCATACTACTAGCATTTACTAGTTCCAACTCTTTTTGTTTCTGCTTTTTAATTATTAATATTCCAATTTCCTCAAGCTCTACTGCAGTTGGTGAAATATTAATAAATCCTGATTTAGTATCTAAAATTGCTTTACTTTCTATATTAACATCTAATATCCCTGAGTCAACTCCAACCAAAAGAGGTATTTCACGTGATTTTGCTAATATTGCTACATGTGAAGTTATACCACCTTTAACAAGAACAATACCTACAATATTTTTATCTAATCCAATAATTTCTGAGGGAGTCAAATCATCCGATATTAAAATAGAAGGTTTATTTACTTCTAATTTATATGACTTAATTCCATCCATTGCAAAAATAATTCGCTTATAAATATCATGTAAATCAACTTGTCTTTCAATTAATATTTTATTACCAGTATTAGCTAGTATTTGACATTCTTTTTCAATAACAACTGTTAGTGCATATTCTGCAGTTTTATTTTGCTTAATAATATCTAAAACTTGATTGATTAAATATGAATCGTTTAATAATTCTAAATGTGCAGATAAAATGTTCGATACATTATGATCATCTTTTTTTGATAATGCAATACTTTTTTCAATTTCAGCTTTAGTAATATCTATTGCAGTATAAAGTCTATTTTGCTGTAATAAATTATCACTAGAATCTTCAATAATATCAAACTTAACATTATCTTTCTTTACAATATAACCTATACAATCACCATCTGATGCTGCAATACCATAATATCTACCATCTACTACTTTAATGGTAATTACAGTATTATTAATTACACTACTCTTAGCACTAGTATCTGGTTCACTTATTTGACTATCGTCTAAACCATTTATAATATTAGTTATTTCATCAATTATCTGCATCTGTCCCGCATGAATAAAGACGGTATCCTGTGAAGTTACTGATAGATTAAGTAAAGACAAAACGCTTTTAGCACTAGCAGTCTTACCATCCTTTTCCAAGAAGACCTCTGAAGTAAATTCACGTGCCTTTTTACTAATTAATGCTGCTGGACGCGCGTGTATACCATGTAAATTAGAAATTATTATTGGAGGGGAAACTATTAATTTAGTATTAATAGTAGCTGTTTCTTCTACTGTCTTATTAAATGTGATTTGTAATATAGGTTTATTTAATGACACAAGCTTTTGTTTAATTACTTTGATTTTATAATTATCATTATCAACAATTACTACGGGACTAATTAATGATTTAACTCTACAAGATATAAAGTCAATATCAAATTCTCCAATAAGATCTCCTGCATTAACTTGCTCACCATTAGTAACATTGAGATAAAATCCTTCTCCATTTAATCCAACAGTTTCAATACCAATATGTACCAGAATATCGATACCTTCTGTACTAGTTATAGTAATTGCATGTTTAGCGCTATGAATCGATTTAATAATGCCTGTAACTGGAGCATATATATTTTTATCAAATGGATCAATGGCTACACCATCACCAACCATTTTATCAGCAAAAACTAAATCTGGCACATCATTAAGTTCAATCATTGCACCAATTAATGGCGGAAATATATCCATCTTATTCATTTACAATCTACCCTATATTTATTATTAATTGCTCTATTATTGCTGGATTTTCTAAAGTAGAGATGTCCTGAGTTATTTGCTCACCTTTGGCTATACTTTTTAGTAGTCTCCGCATAATCTTACCTGATCTAGTTTTGGGTAAGGCTTCACCAAATCTTATTTCGTCAGGTTTTGCAATTGACCCGATTTCTTTAATTACAATATCATTGAGCTCTTTAATTAACCTAACTTTTTCTTCACTAGATAATATAATACCAGATTTACATATAACAAAGGCAAATACTGACTCACCTTTAATCTCATGGGGCTTTCCCACAACAGCTGCTTCTGCTATAGCGGGATGCATTACTAAAGCAGACTCGATCTCCATAGTTCCTAGTCTATGACCAGATACATTAATAATATCATCAACTCGACCTAATATCCAAAAATAATTATCTGAATCTAAATAGGCAGAATCTCCTGCTACATAATATTTTCCAGAAGCTATATCCTGGGGATAGTATCCATCTTCATATCGTTTATCATTACCCCACACTGTTCTAAGCTGTGATGGAAATGGTTTTTTAATTACCAGATATCCACTTTCACCTGACTTAATTTCGTTTCCATTTTCATCAACAATCCCGGCTATAATACCAGGAATTGGCTTAGTACAAGACCCTGGCTTTAATGGTATAACCCCTGGTATAGGAGCCAGCAAGTGGCACCCAGTTTCAGTTTGCCACCAGGTATCTACTATTGGGCAACTTTTATTGCCAACTATGTCATAATACCACTGCCATGCTTTTGGATTAATTGGCTCGCCAACACTACCTAGAAGTCGTAATGAAGACAAATCATATTGTTTCGGTAAATCGCTACCTTGTTTAATTAAAGTGCGTATAGCAGTTGGTGCAGTATAGAAAACATTAACTCTGTGCTTTTCAATCATCTGCCAAAAACGTGAAGCATCAGGATATGTAGGCAATCCTTCAAAAATTACTTGAGTAGCACCAACTGCCAATGGCCCATAACACACATATGAATGACCTGTTATCCATCCCACATCTGCTGTACACCAAAAACAATCATTACCTTTATAATCAAAGACCCATTCCATAGTTACAATAGTGCCAAGCAGATATCCTGCGCTTGAATGTTGCACCCCTTTAGGTGTACCGGTTGATCCTGATGTATATAATATAAATAATGGATGTTCACTATTAACCCATTCCGGCTCACAATCATCAGCTTGATTTCGAGTTAACTCATTATATAGTATGTCACGACCTTTTTTAAAGTTATATTCATATTGATGATCATTCAAGCTGTTATTACCAATATCACCAAATTCAGACCTTTTATGCATAATCACATGTTTAACTACGGCATACTCTTTTACATCAGAAATTGCTTGATCTACTACTGATTTCATTAATACTTCTTTTCCACCACGTGTATATCCATCAATAGTAATTATATATTCAGCACGAGCATCAATGATACGTTGTCCAAGTGATTTTGCAGAAAATCCCCCAAATACAACAGAATGAATGGCACCTATTCTAACTATAGCTTGCATTGCCACAATAGTTTCAATGCTATGTGGCATATAAATGATCACTCGGTCATTTTTATTCACTCCAATTGATTTTAAACCATTAGCAAATTTACATACTTTTTTATATAATTCTCTATAGCTTATTTTTTCAACTTGCCCACTATCTGATTCAAAAATAATAGCAATTTTATCTGATATTGTTGTTAAATGACGATCTAAACAATTATAAGATACATTTAAAAGACCATCCTCGAACCATTTATAAAATGGGATATCCTTATCATTTAATATAGAAGTAAACTTATTTTTCCAAGATATCTTTTCATAAGCCAAATCAGCCCAAAATCTTAAATAATCATCATCTGCCTTTTTACATAAAGCATCATATTTTTCTTTGGTTAAATTCGCATTATGTGTAAACTCAGGACTTGAACGGTATATTAATGAATTATCAGTAATAGAATGAATTTCAGACATTCTCACAACTCCTATCTATTAATTCTAAAATATTTTAAGTAGTCTCATAACGTCATTATGTGATTAGGTATTTAAGTGATACTTTCTAGCACTTCAGAATACTCATCTTGGATGCTTTCAAAATATCGAATAGTTTTTAACTTTAACTCATATGCGGCAAACTCATCACATGCAATTACTACCTTATTATGTAATTGTAATGCTGTTATTGGATACATACTTGATACTGGGCCTTCAATTGCTTTAAAAACAGCATGAGATTTAGCTATTCCCTGCGCCAAAATAATTATTTCTTTAGCATCCATTATAGTTTTAATCCCCATAGTGAGAGCTAAAGTTGGTGTTTTAGCAATATCATATCCAAAAAAACGCGAATTTGAAACTATCGTAGCATGATTTAAATATTTAACCCTTGTGGTAGAGCTAAGTGATGAACTAGGTTCATTAAATGCAATATGGCCATCTTTACCAACACCCCCAAAAATTAAATCCATACCACCAACGCTTAGTATCTTTGCTTCAAATTTATCACATTCTTCTTCTAAATTTTTTGCATTACCATTTAATATATTAATATTTTCTTTACTGATATCTATATGATTAAAAAAATTACTATACATATAATAATGAAATGATTGAGGATGCTCAATTGGTAAGCCTACATATTCATCCATATTAAAAGTAATAACATTTTTAAAGCTGATTTTGCCTAACTGATATAATTTAATTAGTTCTTTATACATTTCTAGTGGAGTAGAGCCTGTAGGTAGTCCAAGCACAAAAGGTTTTGTGGAGCTAGGCTTAAAAATCTGGATCTTTTTACATAAATAGTGAGCAGCCCATTCCCCTAAAATATCACCTGAAATTAATAGACGCATATAGTATGCCTTTCAAATAGAATAGATGAATTTATCTTTTAAATAAATATAATTCAATTATACCTGAATCTTAACTTTTTTATATTGCCTTTAATATTGATACATAGGTATAAATTTTTATGAATGTTTCAACATTTAGGAATTTAACTTTAATTTTGCGTTAAAAAAATTGTATGGAATAAAAATTTATACCTATATATCAATCAAGTATCTTTCATTTAATAAAAGAATTAAGATTCAGGTTCAATTATATAAATAGAGATTGGTATTGGAATAAAAAGTTTTCAATCTGTAATTTATAGTTTAACGGATGATTTACCCACTTTAATAAGAAATTTAATTCATCAAATAAAAAATATAAACGCTGAATATCAATTTTTGTCAATAAAGTACTAATTTTTTCTGAATAATCAGAAAAAATTTCTAATCTGTGCGTATTTTTAAATATACAAATATCTGTTAACCATTTGTAAAAAAATTCAATAATAAAGGAAAAACTTATTTTTTTACCATTAAAAACATTGGTACAGGCAAAAATATTATCGACACTTGGACTAATTAGTGTATCCATCAGAAGTAGTAACTCATCATCAGAAATTTGCGGAGTATGTAATGGCATATCATTATAATATGACAACCAAAACTTACTATAATCACCATCATAAACACTATAATGCTTAATGGATGTTGAATTATTTCCCGATAGCAGATTATTTGAATAATTCGGTACGGTAATAAACATTTTTTGACATCTACTTCGGATTGTAGGGATGATAGTACCCAAGTTGCTCGTCATAAGAATGAATAAAACATAAGAAGGAGGTTCCTCAAGAATTTTTAATAGTGCATTAGCACTACTTAGATTTAGCAAATTTAAATTTTCTATTATTATTATCTTATGCTTTGCTAGATGCGGACTTAGATAAGCAAAATTAATTGCACTTCTAACCATGTCTACAGTTATGTTTTTAAACTGAGATTCATCATCATCATTATTAGCTTCAGGTAATACAAATAAGTCTGGGTGAGTATTATGCTTTAATGCTATACATGAACTGCACATACCACAATATGTCGAATCCTTTAGGTTTTCACACAAAAGTGCAGCAATAAAATTACTAGCCAAATTATATATTCCAATTCCTAAAGACCCATATAATAAGATAGCTGGTGGAAGCCTTGTATGTAATAGCAATAGCTTCTTATAATTTTCTTTATGCCAAGGATATAATTCTTCAAACATCATGATGCATCAATTAAATTATCCAAATGAGATATAATAGTATCTCGTGTTTGTTCAATATCTTGATCAGTCATTATTAGCTTCATTCTATTTGGTTCTTCTTCTAAAATATCATAATAAGCTTTTTGTACTTTAGTAAAGAATAATTTGTTCTCCTTCTCAATTCGATCTTTATTTCTACTCTTATTTATTCTAGCAATTGCAATATCTAATTTAGTATCAAACAGTAAAGTTAAATCAGTAATAAGCTTAGGCTCTAATATATTTGCTAATTGTTTTACAGTCTCAACACCTATACCACGACCAACTCCTTGATAAGCTATGGATGCATCAATGAATCTATCAGATACAATCCAAACACCTTTTTCCAAATTAGGGAGTACTAGATTATGAATTAATTCTTGTCGACTAGCAAACAGTAACAATAGCTCAGTAATCCTATGCATACCACGGCTATGTAATAATAAATCTCGAAATTTTTCACCAAACTCTGTTCCACCTGGCTCACGTGTAGTTACTACTTTTTTCCCACAACCACGTAAGTAATCTGCTATAAATGTCATATGGGTTGACTTCCCTACTCCATCAATACCTTCCAATGAAATAAATTTTCCACGCTCAGACATATCAGATCCTTTACTTATTTAACTTTTTAATGTATTTATTAATAGCATGTTTATGTTCTTGATAATTATCTGAAAACTTAGTTCTGCCATTTCCAATTGCTAAAAAATAATATACGTTTGGCTTATTTAGTGGTTTAGCTGCTGCATATAATGCATCAATTGATGGTATACAAATTGGAGTTGGTGGTAATCCATTATGCATATAGGTATTATACGGAGTATCAATCTGAAAATCTTTTCTAGTAATTTTCTTTTGACCCTTTAATCCATAGAATACTGCAGGATCATCTTGTAGTTTCATTCCAATTTTCAACCGATTATTAAATACTGTTGATATTAAATACATGTCATTAGGTACACTTGTTTCTTTTTGAATTAGACTTGCTAATATTAACATTTGATATGGAGAAATGACACTTGCAGAATTATTCTTAGCCAGAAATAATGATTCTATTTTTAATTGCATCATTTTATATGCATGTTGATAAATCTCTAAATCAGTTTGTCCTGGAACTACATAATATGTATCTGGATAAAACACACCTTCTAAATTTGGTTCTGGAATTTTTAGTACGCTTTTAATATTTTTTTCAGTTTGATTTTTAGTAATGTGCCTAATGTCTTCCAATCCATCAATATATTGTTTCAATTGGTTAAAAGTCCATCCATCTAGGATAGTAACACTAATTTGGTCAGGTTTCCCATGTGTAATTCGTCTAACTAAGCCCCACAAGGAAGTTGGATGTTTTAATATATACATTCCTGCATTAACTTTTTTATCACTATGTAATAATCTCAATAAAATTAAAAATGCAAGACTACTTTTTATAATTCGTTGTTTTTTAAGTGTAACAGCTACATTAGCTAAGTTTTGGTTTTTAGTAACTACTAAATTATATTCTCCATTAGGTAAACTCTGAGGAAAAAATACAATATTTCCAATAAAAATTGCTATAGCTAAAAATGCAATTAAAGCAATTTTAATTAATAAATTTACTTTATTGACTTTTCTTGTTTTAAAGAACATTGTAAAAGTACTCTTATTGAGCAAACTAATTTATAATAATCTACGTATCAATTCTCCACCTAATATAATTCCATATTTCTTTGCACTATTCATATAACTATCTATATATTTAGTCAAGGTATTATATTCTCTTTCGTTAAATACTTGCTTATTAGTAGTAAGCAATCTAGATTCAAATTGTCTCATGAATTTCTCTGACATATCAAGAACATTTTCGATAACTAAACTTGGATTTGGCACAAAATGTAAGTTAGAAACTATTTTTAATAAATTATAATTTACGCCTTTTTGCAGTCCTTGGTTATGTTCATCACTAATTATAAATTGAGTAACATCATCTTGAATAAAATTAAACTTACCGCCTATTTCAGTAAAATTATTAGACATAAAGAAATTAGCAAGAGCCTTATAATCAGTTGGCGTTTTAAATATTAAATAAAGCTCTAAATCCAACTTAACATCAATTAAATGCTTTAACTGTTCTCTTATTTTCATAATACTAGCTTCAAAATCTGACTGCTCAATAAACCCACTATGTAGCATAGTAAATTTAAATAATTCATTATAAACATTTGCCACCTGTGCCTGATTCATGATACCATTTTTATCAATTAAATGAATGACCACGCGTAGTGCACGTATATGGTATTTATTACCTCTTTCATAAATAGACCAATTGTTATTATCATCTAATACATATATTTTAAATTGTTTCTGTGTATATGAAGCCACATCTGGCAGCACTTTTATTTTTATAGGTTCTTCAAATGCTATATTTACAATATAATCTAGCAAGAAATCTATTTTATCATTAAATGGAAATGCAATCTTTTTAATATTTGCAAATATTGCTTCAACACTGTCATCCGGAAAAATTTCCTCTTGCAAAGTAGGTTTTTTTATGGAAATATTCTCTTCTAAATTAATTGATTTATCATTTTTTTTTTCATTAAATAATTGATTAACAACAATTTTTTCATCATTATTAGCAAAAATATCTTTAGCTAATATATTCTTATTTTTATTATCTTTTTTATTTATATCAATTCCATCAAGCACAAAAGTCTGCTCATGACTAATAACGTCTTCTGTTTTTTGATTAAAGTTACGTTCTACCAACCTTTTAAATTTGATCTCCTGGTACCAAAAATAACCGATTAAAATGATAATCAAAACACCTACAAGTACAATAATCCCTAACTGTATTGGATTCATAAATAACTTCCTTTTTATGATTGAATTAGTTCACGTATGAACTTAAATAACTCACGATAATGTTTATTTTGGCCTGATTTTAATTCTTTTCTTACACTTCTAACTAATTGCCTTAATTCTGCTATATTAGTATTTGGGTATTTGGAAATAAAATTATTTAGCGCATCATCACTTTCTAATAATAAATGACGCCAATTTTCACAATCATGCTGAATTTTAGTAGCTAATCGAGATTCACCCATAACTAAAGCTATACGATCACGTATATATTCTTCATCAACATTACGCATTAATTTACCGATATATTGATAATGCCGCCTTAATGCACCATTGGAATTTATGGTTTTAGCAAACTTTATTGCATCTAATAAAGCATCGCTAAGCTCAAATTGAGATAATTGAGCATCAGATAGTTTAACTAATTCTATGCCTAATTTTTGTAATTGTTCCATATGTTTTTTAAGTTTGGTTTTACTAAAATCTTCTTTAGTACTTTCATCAAACTCTTCTTGCATTTATTCATTACTCCATATTATCAACACATACATAATTGTAGCATATTCTAGTGTATAATAATTATTAATAAAATGCAATTTTGCGCCCACATACTCCAATAGGGCTTGATATATTACGTAATGTATACTCTACTTTATATTTTTTATGGTTTATAAAAAATATTATTTATAATGCGTATCTTTCAGTCATCTACAGACTCAGTGGCTTTCTTAATCCAATATCTAGCCTTATTCATATCTTTAACATTAGGTTCATTACAATATATAGCTCCTAGATTCTGCATAGAACCTTTATCTCCTGCATTAGCCGCTTTTTCATACCAAAATATAGCCTTATTAATATCTTTGATGCTAGGTTCATGATAATACATATGCCCCAAATTATACATATCATTTTCACATCCTGCATTAGCTGCTTTTTCAAACCAATCTATTGCCTTATCAATATCTTTGATATCAGGTTCATAGCTATATGCCCCGCCATTAAACATACACCCCAAAGTATACATAGAAGAGCTATCACCAGCAGCAGCACCTTTTTCAAGCCAATATATAGCCTTATTAATATTTTTGATACTAGAATAATAGGCACTATATAAATATCCTAATTCATACATAGCAGATATATTACCAGCATTGGCAGCTTTTTCAAACCAATATCTCGCCTTATTTATATCTTTAACATGTTCGTATATACACCCTAAATAAAGCATTGCCATTTCATCATTACTTTTGGCTACCATTTCAATGCAATGATCTATAAACAATTGCTTATCTTTATCTTGCAGTTCATCATACTGATATTGTACTATTAATGGATGATACTCAGAAAATTCCTTTTTTTGCAATTGTGATATTAATTCTAATAATATTTCATCTGAATACGCCATTACTACTCCCAACTACAACAAATTGTTTATCCAGCTATTTTCTCACTACATTACAGAAATTATTTTTTGCATATTATTTCTAATGCAACCCAGCTGAAACACAGTATATAATGAAGCGAATTGCTTGAGTCAAATTTTGGTTTAACTTTTGTATCATAAAATCATAACCGTATCTAAAATAACTATTTTGTTTATAACCATAATTTATTTTGTTACCTTTTAAAATAATAGCAAATTATCAGTTTAAATCAGGACACAATACTTATTATCATCAACTGCTATACACCTATATAATGAGGACAAGACAAATTACCGCCAACATCGGTAGCTTAAACTCAAGTTACACAATTATACATTACTTTCAAACATTATAATTTGTAGAATTTTTTATAACCAAACCAATCTTAAAAATGGCGATAAAAAGTAAAATCATTTACTTTTTAAGTATAGTAAGCTTAAGATAAATACATAAAAGATATTCAAAAAGTGTCCTTTAGAAGCAAATATGATAAAATACAAGCTAATATTAAATAATATAAAGGAATAAAGGCCTGATAATGAAAAAGTTCACAAGATTAATGCTGTTTTCTCTTGCTTCTATATTCAGTATTTATTCTACTGCTGCACCAACAATTTTAGAAGTTAAAACCAAAAATATCCAAGTAAATGGTAAATCTTCCCAAGTATATACAATTGAACAATCTAATGGAACATGGGGATATTATGGCTATAAAGGTGAGTCATTTGATGTTATTGTAAAAAATGATTTAAATGAATCCACAGTAATTCATTGGCATGGTTTACTTTTACCCAATAATCAAGATGGTGTTGAATTAACTCAAAAATTAATTGCCCCTCATTCACAATATCACTATAATTTTATATTAAAAAATTCTGGTACATATTGGATGCATTCTCATGCTGGATTACAAGAACAAAAGCTAGCAGAAGCCCCATTGATTATCTATGATAATAAAAAAGAAAATACCACAAATGATATAGTATTAATGTTGCAGGATTTTAGCTTTAAAGATCCAAGCACCATTATGAATGAATTAACTCATGGTAATACTTCACATACTAATAGCATGGAACACAGCAATCATGAAATGCATACAATGGATATGAGTGATCATGAGATGCAGATGAACAAAAACGACTCTAATAATTCTAAACATCATATGACTATGGATCTTAATGATGTTAAATATGATGCATATCTAGTTAATTATCGAAACTTACATAATCCTCAGATAAATCTAGTAAAGCCAGACAGTACTGTGCGTTTACGCTTTATTAACGGTTCTGCAATGACAAACTATTGGATAAACTTAGGTAACTTAACTGGTACTTTGATAGCTGTTGATGGAAGTAGTGTTAGTCCAATAACAGCTAATAAATTCCAGATTGGTATGGGAAACCGTCTTGATATCTTAGTCAAGATTCCAAAAAAGATTGGTTATTTTTCAATTTTAGCACAGGTTGAAGGCACAAAGTTTCAAACTGGAATAATATTAAAAAATAATAGCAAGGTTAAGCCAAATAAGATTAATTATTTAGCTAAACAATCAGTTCCTGCATTAAATTACGATCAAGAGTTTCGTTTAACTCCACTTAAAACAAATCATGATATACCTACTGAGAGTATTAATCAAAATATAAAGCTAGTATTAGCAGGTGATATGAAAAGTTATGTATGGACAATTAATGGACAAATATGGCCATCTGTTACTCCAATAAGAATTGGCATGAATAATGAAGTTCAGGCTGACGTTATTAATAATACAATGATGTCACACCCAATTCACCTACATGGTTTTAAATTTAAAGTTACTGCAATTGATGGTAAAAAAGTTAATGGTGCAATACATGACACTATTTTAGTTAGTCCACATAGTACAGTTAAAGTGATATTTTTTGTTGATAGCCCTGGTAAATGGTTTTTTCACTGCCACTCCTTATATCATATGCATAGAGGAATGATGGCTTATGTACAAACAGAATCAAACTTATTAACTAGATAGGTGATTCAGGTATTAGTTTAAATATTTATACTCGAACAGATTCAAGTTCGATGGAGGCGACAAGAGACTTCACCCACTACTAGTAAGCAGCAGCTTGGCAACAAACAAGGAACTTGAATCTGTTCGAGTATAGTATAAATTATTTTTTTAGGAATGTTATGTCAACTATTGATTTTGAATTTTCACAAGAACAGTTAAAAGAAACTGCCAATAAAATCTTAGATATTGCAACTAAATCAGGTGCAAGTGCTGCACAACTTGAAATTAATGAAAGTATTGCAACTGGTGTTGATGTTTTAAATAATGAGATAGAAAATTTTGAAACTAGTTATGACCGTACTTTAGCATTAACTGTATATGTAGGGAAAAAACGCGGTAATATAGGTATTACATCTATACTACCTAACAATATTGAGCAGATTATTAATCAAGCTATTGATATTGCCAAATATACTCAGGAAGATCCAGCTAATGGTATAGCAGATAAGGAATTTATTTGTAAATCAATAAATTGTGACCTTGAGCTATATCATCCTATCATAATCAGCAATCAAACATTAATAGATAAAGCAAAGAATATTGAAGCAATTGCACTTCAAAGCGATAAAAGAATTACCTCCTCCGATGGATCGTCAATAAGCTTGGTAAAACATAATTTTGTAATTGCAAATACTAATGATCTTAACTTAGGCTATAAAACTACCAGATACAGTAATAGCATAAGCTTAATTGGTGGTGAAACAAACATGCAAACAGACTATTGGTATTCATCAAGCCGAGATTTTAATGATATGGCTTCGGATTATGATCTAGCACAAAGAGCGGTATCACGTGTTATTCGCAGGCTAAATAAAAAAGAGATTAAAACTAACACATATCCGGTAATCTTTGAATCACAAATTGCCAAATCAATAATTGGAAACTTTTTAGGTGGTATTAAAGGGCAAAATTTATTTCGTAAGCTTAGCTTTCTAAATGATTCTTTAAACACACAAATATTCCCTGAGTGGTTGAATATAATAGAAGACCCTTTCATTACGAGAGGTTTATCCAGCTGCTATTTTGATAATGAGGGAGTTTTTGTACAAAGACGCAATCTTGTAGAAAATGGTACTATAAAAGGATACTTACTATCTAGCTATACCGCCCGCAAACTTAGCATGAACCCAACTGGTAATGCTGGAGGGTCACATAATATAATTGTTAGTAATAATATCACCGGAGATGTAAATACATTAGCAAAAAAAATGGATAAAGGACTTATTATAATTGAAACAATCGGACATGGATTAAATATGGTAACTGGCGATTACTCAGTTGGAGCAAGCGGCTTATGGGTTGAGGATGGTCAAATTCAACATTTTGTAGATAATATTACAATCTCAGGGAATATGAAAGACATACTAAAAAATATTGCTTATATTAGTGATGACTATCACAGTGGTTCAATAATGTGCGGCTCAATGTTAGTTGATGGAATTACTGTTTCTAATTAAGTTACATAGTAATATTCTTATTTAATTATTGTAACATTAAATATCTGAGTTTAATAACACAGATAACTCTCAGGTTTAGATATATAATCGCATTACATTATCTAGATTTCATTGTGAATGCTAAATTATAAAATGTATTTTTCAATGTTTCATCTAATAAAAATTTGCCATCCATTGCAATTGTTAAATTTTCTGTATCGGAATTCTTTACACCACGAATAGCAATACAGTTATGTGTTGCATTAATTGCAACAGCAACATCTTCTGTTTCTAATATATCTTGCAAAGCAATAAAAATTTGTCTAGTCATCCGTTCTTGTACTTGTGGTCTTCTAGCAAAAAAATCTACAACACGATTAATTTTACTAAGCCCAACAATCTTATTATCTGGAATATATGCAACAGTAGCAAATCCAGATATTGATACCAAATGATGTTCACAAGTTGAATTAACAGTAATACCATTTGATACTAATGGCTTATCATACTTATAAGTATTAATGTTTGTTGTTATTCTAGGAAAATTACGATAGTTTAAACCACAGAAGGACTCATTTATCAAAAATTTTACGACTCTAGATGGAGTTTTTTTTATTGAATCATCAGATAAATCAAAGCCTAATGCTTCTAAAAAAGTAGACAATTTAGCACTCAATCCTTGCAAATATGACTCATTATCCCAATGATCAATATTATTTACTAACATAGGATTTTCTAAGTTATTGTTTATTAATAACTGTTGAATCCTTTTTCCCAAAGAGTAATCTTTCGAATCCATTGTTTTCCTTATTTGTTAATTTTATCAACTAATTTATAGGTTAAATCACATTATTATAACAAAATTGGTTACCGCATTGTTATATATTGACCAAGCGTAATTCGTTCTAATCCTGCATAATCTTTTATTGTTCTAATATTAGTAAAGCCCGCTTGTTGTAATAAAATACGTGATAATTCACCTTGTGCATAGCCATGTTCAAATAATAAATACCCGCCATTTTCAAGAAACCTATGGCTATGAGTAATAATTGTTTTTATATGTGTAAATCCATCATTATTATCTGTCAATGCTTTTATTGGTTCATACTTTAATTGACTTAAGTGTTCGTCATCAGCTGCAATATAGGGTGGGTTACTTACTATAATATCAAAAATATCACTTATATTTTGAAACCAGTTACTAAGAACAAATTTAACATTAGCATTTAGTATATTTGCATTTTCACAAGCAACTGCTAATGTATTTGCATCATTATCACAAGCACTTACTTCTAAATCAGGATTCTCTAATTTACAGGTAATAGCAATGCAGCCAGTTCCTGTGCCTAAGTCTAATAGGCGCTTATATCGATTGGTTTTATCAAATGGTTTTGTAGTTTTGGTTAATTCTAATATAGTATCAACTAAGAGCTCTGTCTCTGGTCGTGGGATTAATGTATTTGGAGTAACTTTGAAATTTCTGGAGTAAAACTCTTTATGGCCTAGAATATAACTTAATGGCTCACCTTTTTTACGTCTATCAATTAACTGACATAACTTATTATATTGCAATTTTGTTAATTGATAATCATCTCTGGTAATTAATTCTACTTTACTTAATCCAGTAATAAAATTAATTAAAAGCTTTATATCTAAGTAATCAAGCTCTGAATTTATAATTATACTACGAATAGTAAGGTTCGCATTTATCATTGCTTATCTTATATTGTTTAGTACAATTCTCGCAGCTAACTAGATACTGTTGCTCACTATTTTTTTTAGCTAATGTTACACCACATTCACACATCCAACCAATGCACCTAGCTGGCACACCAGCCATCAAAGCAAAAGACTTAACATCATTTTTAACTACTGCACCAGCACCTATGAAAGCATATTCTCCAATTTCAATACCACATATGATTGTAGCATTCGCTCCTATAGTTGCTCCTTTTCTGACAACTGTTTTTCTATACTCATTTTTTCTGGCTATTTTACTACGAGGGTTATATACATTAGTAAATACCATAGATGGGCCACAAAATACATCATCTTCTAAAATAACTGCATCAAATACAGATACATTATTTTGAATTTTTACATTATTCCCAATAACAACATCATTACCAATAAAAACATTTTGCCCTAAAGAACAATTTTTTCCAATTTTTGCACCACCACATACATGACTAAAATGCCAAATTCTAGTATCCTCGCCTATTTCAGCTCCTTGATCTATAATACTAGATTCATGAATAATAGCAACCATTTAACTAACCTTATTAACGATGCTGTAATATAAAGAAATTAACTGAGATAAATTGAAATAACACACCTAGAATCACAAAAATGTGCCAGACCATATGCGAATACCTAAAACGACCAAAAGCATATAAAATAGCACCAATTGTATATGAAAAACCGCCAATAGCCATAAACCATAGACCTAAAGGAGAAATGCTGTGTATTATTTGTGGTAATACCCAAATAATAGCCCACCCCATCATAACATAAACTATTGTACTAATTATTTTAAATTTACCAGCATAGAGAGATTTAAATATAGTGCCTATAGCTGCAAGGGAAAATACTATAGAATATATAATATATGATTCTTTAGTTTTAAGTAAACTAAACACATAAGGTGTGTAAGTGCCAAAAATTAGCCAATATATAGAAATATGATCCATTTTTTTAAAAATTGACCTTGCTGTGTGATTGACCATCGAATGGTAAATCGAGCTCATAACAAACGCAAATAATATAGTAAGCCCATAAAAGATAAATGCTAAAGAATCCAGCCAATTCCCATAACGCGCTGCTATCCAGGTCAAATTTATCAATGCATATAAACCAAAAAACGCTCCCACAGTATGAGTTATTGCATTAGCTATATCTTCACCTAGAGTATACTGAAATAATTTCATTAAATACTCTTTAGAATATTTACTTGGTTTATCTATTATACGCATAGGTTAATCTTTCCCTAAATTTTTATATATTGAACCACGAGGCATATCAGGTTGTGACTTAAACCGCTTATGCAACCAGAAATATTGTTCAATATTTTTTTCTATTGCAACTTCAACAAATTTATTAATTTTTACTATATCATTATATAAACTATCAGTAGGATAATCTTCCCATGGGGTATGGAATTCAACTTCATAATGATTACCAACACGATAAACAGCCATAGGAATCACAACAGCATCAGTTAGTTGAACCAACTTCGGTAATACTTTCACGGTAGCACAAGTGGGATGTGCAAAAAAAGGAACATATAACGAATCACGTTCACCAAAATCTTGATCCGGTAAATAATAAAATATTTGCTTAGTTTCCCTTAGCTTTTTAATTATGGGCCTTAGTCCTTCATTACGTAAAAATATTTCACCTCCACGATCTTTCATAAATCTTATTCTTGCTTCTTTTAGTCGTTTAGTAATATAACTATTTTTCTGCTGAGAAAAAATACTACAACCTAAATAGTCTTGGCTCATCCTACTGGAAGCTAAGTCTAAGCCAATAAAGTGCGGACTAACTAAAATTATTGATCGTTTTTTATAATATTTATCAATCACTTGTGGGTTTTTTAATTTTACTACTTTCCTTATTCTAGCTCTGCTTGCAAAAAATAGTAAACTATATTCTAAAGCTGCAATCATCAAATACTTAAAATGTTCCTTAATGATTCTATGTTTTTCTTGGCTAGACATATTAGGAAAACATAGGCTTAAATTTTTTATGCCAACATTACGCCTATTTTTAACACAATAATATCCAATCAAACCAAGTAATTTCCCAATTATTGTAAACATAAACATTGGTAATAAAGATATTAACTTTAATAGCAAAAATCCAATTTCAATTATTAATATTTTCATTTCTATACAAACACAACAAAGCAATAATACTATAAGTATTTAGCGTGATTAGGTACCCTAAATCTATCGTAACTCCAAAAATATTGAGTTGGTGACTTTATTACAAGGCGTTCCATTATATCATAAATATCTTGTACAATAGTGTTAACATCATCACTTTTTCTAATATATGGAATAAAATCCAGACTAAATCCACCAGTTACACGATATGCTGCAGCCACAAATACTGCAGCATCATCAGACAATATCATTTTGGCACTTAATGTAGTTGCAAAAACTTTATTACCAAAAAAGTTAACCCATACTCCATCTCCCTGACTTGCGACACTATCAGGTAAAACTCCTATATATTCTTTACGTTTTAAAGCTCTTATTAATGCAATAACTCCCTTATTATTAGTTGGTACTGGATTTATTCCTTTACCTGTACGTCCAGATAGCATTAACTGATGAAACCAAGCATCCTTTGACGGTTTATATAATATGGTAACATCCTTTTTAAATCTGTTTGCAACTGCTTTTACCATTATTTCAAAATTACCAATATGTGGAGTTAAAAAAA
Organism: Neisseriaceae bacterium; assembly: GCA_046336365.1. Taxonomy (GTDB): domain Bacteria; phylum Pseudomonadota; class Gammaproteobacteria; order Burkholderiales; family UBA11063; genus Aquella. Next base: position 36,008 of record JBKDHQ010000123.1, on the reverse strand, counting down.
TTATAGGTTTATCAAGATTTTGCTGATTTAAAACAGCATCAAAACCATTCCAGGCTTTAATCAATTTATCACAATATTGACTACTTCTAGGCCATGCAATACAAATCGTTTCAATAAAAGTCTTACCAAGTTCACCAGCTGATTGCTTTGCAACTATGTCTACATTCAACTCACTTGCAATGCCTGTTCTTAAAAGATTATTAATTAAGCGCTTAGAGGTTTTTTTTGAAAACTTTAGCCCACAGATACCAATCCAATAGCCAATAAAACGTAACCATGAAATCGGCAATTTGCTTAATAAAAAGAGTAGTGGAGTTAATATATATTTCTTAATTATTAACATAAGCGTTGCCGTACCATTTCAAAAGCACAAACAGTTAGTGCCATACCAACATTTAATGAATCAACCCCAACTGCCATTGGTATTTTTACTTGTGTTTTTACTGATCTTAATAATTCTTTTGATATACCTTCTCCTTCATTACCAAATAAAAATGTTACTGGCATAGTTAAATTCAAATCATAAATATTTTGTTGTGCATTTGGAGTTGTAGCAATAATTTGTCCAGGATAATTTTTTACAAATTGAAATATATCAACATCGGTATAAAGGTTTAAACCAAATTGTAACCCTTGAGAAGCACGTAGAACTTTAGGGTTATATATGTCAACACAGGTTTTATTTAGACAAATATTTTCTATTCCTGATGCTCTGGCTACTCTAAAAATAGCACCTAAATTTAACGGGTTTTGTATATTTTCTAATAATATAAAATCTGTATTTAAGTTAGGCATCATTGCACTATTTAATACAAAGTCTTTAGTATGTTTAACCCGTATAACTCCGATTATCTCAATCTCACTATCCAATATATTCATCTTATTTAAAATATTTCTATTAGTTGTATATATTTTAATCTGCCGTTGTGAAATTTCTTTTTTATTTTTTATTTCAATTTTATTAATTAACTTTTTATATTTATCAGTCAAATTTTCATCTATTATAATACTTTCAAGTAAACGATATTTATATGCCTCTTCAACAAGATGTTCACCATAAACTACTGATAAGCAGTTATCTTTACGACAACCACTTGATTTAGCAAGTTTTACAACTTTTTTAACTAAATTATTCTCTTTAGACTCAATTTTTAAATAATACATAACCCGCTTCCAAATATATATACTCGAACAGATTCAAATTACATGGAGGCGACAAGCGTCGCCGCCTATTACTAGTGGGCGAGGAGCTTGGCAACAAACAGGGAACTTGAATATGAAAGAGTATAATATTATAACTTTAGTTGCATAAAATACGCATCACCATCTACATCACCAGTATAATAGTTAATTCTACGACATAAAATCTGAAAACCCATTTTAGTATATAAATTTATTGCTACATAATTATCGGTTTTAACATCTAATAAAGCATAATGCATATTCATCTCATACATCTCTTCTAATGAACGATGGATTAATTTTTTTCCATAAGAACGATTTTGATACTTTTTATCAATGGCTACATTAATAATCCTACCTTCATCTAATATACAAAAATACACTAAATAGCCTATAAAAATATTATCTTCATTATAAGCCAATATGATTGGGATATTATTTTCAAAAACTTCTAAAAACTTCTCGCGTGTCCAGTTAAGTTCAAACTGATCATTTATCACCATAATCGCATCTAAATCATCCAAAGTAGCGTTCCTATAAGTACACTTTGGCAAAGAACGAATATTTTGCATATTTGCTATCTCTCCAGTAAAATTAATTTTGCTTGTTCTAAATCATCTTTAATGGTAATTTTAATGTTATTGATACTACCATTTACGACTTTAACTTCCATATTTAAGTTTTCAACTGCTGCTGCTTCATCTGTAATTAATTCTAAATTTGCATGATTAAGTGCAGTTTTTAATATTTCATACCTAAACATTTGTGGAGTTTGTGCTAAAAATATTTTAGTGCGATCTAAAGTTTTTTCAATAACGTTACCATTTACATATTTTATAGTATCTGTAGCTGGAATGGCTAGAATACCTCCGACTAAATCATTGTTTAATTCTTTAATTTGTTTACCTATTAGTTCTGTAGTAATGCAACATCTTGCAGCATCATGAACCAATATCCAATCATGCTTATCTACCCCTAAGTGATTGAGGCCATTTAATACTGTTTCTGCCCTACTTTCCCCTCCAATTTTAGCAACTATAACTTTTGTATTAGCAATTTTATCAATAATTTTATCAATAATTCTATCGGTAGGGTTAGCGACCACCAAAATTTGTTCAATTAACTCTGAATCAATAAAAGCCTGAAGTGTATATTCCAGAACTGTTCTATCACCAATTTTATTATATTGTTTCGGTAAATCACTACCAAAGCGTACACCACTACCAGCACAAGGAATTAAGGCAATACACTTACTGATCATATTTTATCCAAATACAATTACCATTTGAAGATTTATCAATACTCTGTAGTATACTTTGGTGTTTTTCAATATCCTCACCCGTTGCATTTACCACTTTCAAATCTAATCCAGCCATTTTTACTGGTTCAAATCTATAATTATCATGGTTTAAATTCTCTTTTTCCAAGCCGATTAAACTAATTTGCTCACGGGTTAAATTTAAATATACTTCAGATAGTAATCTACAGTCAATTAATGCTCCATGTAATCCTCGATCACTTCTATCTATTTTAAATCTATCACATAATGCATCAAGACTATTTTTACTTCCAGGAAATCTCTGACGAGCAATCATGAGCGTATCAACAACATTTTCTATATAATCGATCGTTAACCCAAACCCATGCATATTAAATTGAAAATCAAGAAAATTCATATCAAATTTAGCATTATGAATGATTAATTCGGCACCACTAATAAAAGAGATGATTTCTTTAGCTAACTCTGAAAAAATCGGCTTATCGCGTACATCATCATCATATATCCCATGAATTCTGCTTGCATCAGGATCAATGGTTCGTTCTGGGTTAATAAATAAATGTAATGAATTTCCGGTTAGCTCTCTATCAATCATTTCTAAACAGGCAATTTCTATGATCCTATGCCCTAATTTTGGATCAAGACCAGTAGTTTCTGTATCTAAAATTAACTGCCTCAATTAATAACTCCCTTATAATACAGTGAATCTATATAAAGTGTGGCCACAACTTTTGCAAACATAATATCGAAAACGACTATTTTGACTCAATAATCCATAGTTTATAATACTATCTGAGTTACAATTGCAACAAGCAATTCCACTTACTAATTTAGAATGTGGAGAATTTTCCAAATATTTATCTAATGTTGGTAATTTGTGCCATCTATAATATTTTATTATCCAGCCAAAACTATAAAGTATTAGCCCTAAAAGTAAAAACCAAATAAAGTTTATGCTAAAAAATACAATTACTCCACTTAATATCAATAGAATAAACAATAGGCCAAAGCAACCACCAACAAATGGGCTAAAGAAAAGCCCTAAAAACATGAATAATATTATAGTTCCAAGTATTTCCAAATAATACATAAACATATCAAATTTCCTATTATTTATATTATTATACAGTACTTAAGTCATTGTGATTAATTAGCTTCAAACACAACAACATATTATGATATTAGCCTATATTTACCGTTTATATTTATTTTTTTTATTAACCGAATAATTGGTAAGCACTACACCTAATACAATAAAAGCTCCTGCAACTGCTATTTCCATATTAATAATTTGGCCAAAAAATATAGCCCCGGTTAAAACGGCAGCTAAGGGAGTTCCATTTAAAAAAATTGCGGTTTGACTTACTCCAATTTTATTCAATGCATCAGTAAACCATACATAGCTAAGGGATGTAGATAATATAGAAATGAATCCCATAGCTAACCAAAATAGCCATGTTTTATGTAATAACATTGATAATGGATCGCCAAAAGCCAAATAATTTATAAATAATAATATACACCCAATAAGTGTAGATATCAAGGTAATTGTTAGCGAATCAATCCCTAAACTTGCAGCTTTTTTATTAAAAATGCTATATATTGCAAAAGATACTGCTGTGCCTAGTGCTGCTACTTCACCAATAGATAGACCAATATTTACACATATAATTTTTCCATGACACAGAGGGTCACTTAAACTAATTACGGCAATAGTTGCAAGTAGAGCAATAATAATCCCCAAATATGCTAATAATGATATATGCAGTTTTAGAAAAAGTCTGCTTAGTAGTACTGTTATACATGGTGCAAAAGCAAATAAAATAGCTATATTATTTGCAGGAATTAAGGTTTCTGCAAAGAAAAACAATGTCATATAACAAAATATTCCAAAAAATCCGCTACAAAATAATATCGACCACTGTTTTTTAGAAAGATGTAACATAATATGACGATGCTTACAATAATATATCATTACTAGAACTATACTAGCAATAAGAAACCTAACAAATGAAATTGTGTAAATATCAGCAAACTTTACTAAATATTTAGCAACATGATAATTAGCTCCCCATATCATTATGGCAGCAATAAGCTTTACATAAGCTAAGAATTTAGAACTTACTTTCAACTTTATATCCTAATATAATCTTTAAAATGGCAACTAACTCCACCACTTGACACTATACTTTCTTCATTAATTAGTTTCCAGTTATTATAATCTATTTTAGGGAAAAATACTGTTGGATTATTAACTTTTACATCAACAATTGTAATATGTAATTCATTTGCAATTAATAAGCCTTGTTCAAATACCTCTCCTCCTCCAATAATACAAATCTCAGGAGAATCACTACATAATGACATTGCATCATCTAAGCTAGCAGCTATTGTAACATCATTAGCTACCCAACCTCTATTTCTAGTAATCACTATATTGTGCCTATTAGGTAAGGGACGCCCTATTGACTCAAAAGTTTTTCTCCCCATAATTACAGATTTATTAATGGTTAGTTCTTTAAAATGTTTTAAATCTTCTGATATATGCCATGGTAATTGGTTATCAACCCCAATAACATTATCTATATTCATAGCCACTATAATTGAAATAATTTGTTTCATATAATTTATTTATCTAAAATTTCGAGGTATAGCAAATCCACGTTCAAATAGCATTGAATTTAATGCTTTAGGATCATCTGTTGTTATACCATCTACGCCCCATGTTATTAATTTATCAATTAGCTTTCGATCAAATGCTTGTCCACTATGTTCAGGCCAACTCCAAACTGCAACTTTCAGACCTAATTCATGTGCTTTATCTAAATCCCTTTGACTGAGAATCACGTCTTCTGGTTCATAGCAGCTGCCACCAAGAGATTTAACCATATATGGCATTGAATTGTTATATTTTTTTAGTAACTCCCCGCCACACCATATACCACAACCTTTAAAATTATCTGGATTATTCATATCTATTTCATTATAAGCAATTAGATATGCAGTTCTTATATTATTATCTAAGCTTTGCAATTGGTATAGCAATTCCCAGTCAAATGCCTGAACTTCAACCCGCTCAATTAAATTATTTCTTTTAAGTTCTTCATATAATATAGACACAATTTCTTTCGAGCTAAAACTAAAAATTGGGTTTAGTGGATCATTTTTAATTTCAATTTGATAATTGACATTTCTATCACTAATTTTATCTACACAATCTATAACTTGTTGAAAGCTTGGAATTCTAGTATCTTTAATCTTTACTTGTTCAGGGAAATATGATGCATATCGACTATTTGGATTCAAAATTCCTATATCATATTCTTGTAATTTCTCAAAGGTAATATTTTTCAATAAGTATGATTGTACTAATTTACTATCTTTCTTTATCATCTGTAAAATAAACTCTTCATTACTATCTGCCAAGAATTTACCATCTTTACTCGTAAAATCAGGATTAATCCATAAATCGTGATATGCTACAATTTTACCATCTTTGGTTAGTCCAATATCTATATCTACCCAATTAACTCCTACACTTAATGCCGTTTTGTATGCTGGAATTGAATTTTCTGGAGCATAAGATCTACAACCTCTATGCCCATATACTTCAATAGACTTGTTTCTTTTTATCTCCACTCATCTTCCCATATAATTCAGTTATTAGCAAAAGCCATCTATTAAAGAACTTATTTCTAAAACCCATATGGATTTTATCACATTTAAAGTAACTTAATAAGTTTACAGTTACTTATAGTATTTAATAGTAAAACTAGATTCATTGCTTGTAATTAATTTAGGAAATACATTTTAAATATATAACAGTCAAAATAAACAATTCAAAGATAGCTTCAAAAACCCTTTTAAAAGTTCGAAGCTTTATAAATCCTGAGATAATTTTCTTCATATCATAAAAAAATCTAAATAGTAAATTTTAACTTTTTATAGTTTACCATTTTATTATTAATGTCCAGTTTTTTTACCTTTATGATCAAAGTAGCAGAATATCACAACGTGACCAACAATTGATTTATAAATAAAACCACATACCCTGTTTGAACTAGATAACAATTTAATTTCATGAGTAAATAATTTATCATTAATAAAAAAATTAGTCAGTCTCTTAATCCCTTGGGATCCAGTTCCAGACTTAACCTCGTTTAAATTATCATAAATATTCTTTAGATTAGAAATAGTAGAATGATAATTTGAATTGCCATTTTCTATAGAATCATTATCCCAATAAACATAATATTTGTTGCCGTACCTACCATCCACCTTATGAATATCCTTAAATAAAATATCTTTTGATGGATATTTCCCAAAAGAACGAGCTGTAAAAAGAACTGTATTAGGGTCTATATTAATAGTGGTAATTAATGATTCATTTTTTTGAGTGATTTTAGTTGATGAATCTTTTAAAAAATCTTCACCTCTTTGAGAAAACTGATCATCAAAACAATCATTTTTCTTTTTTGTACTTTTACCTATATTTTCTGCACCATATCCTTTAACTTTTGTTTTTTGGAACTCATTATCTCTATTATCCAAACCTTCATCATAATTTGAGGAAAGTGTGGAAGCATTATTATAGTAATTTTTCTTACCTCTTGAACTAGTCGAGATTTCTTTATTAACTTCAAATTCTATCTGTAAAGAAGGTAAATCAATGCATTTATTAAAAATTTTGATAATATCACTCTCTTGTTTAAATTCTTTCTTAAAAAATTCTTTAATATCATGTTTTGTTCTATCAAAATTTAGTTTATTTTTATAATTAATATATGCACCGATAATGAGAGCTGCGCTTATAAGAAAAGCTATAACTTTGTACCAAAAAGACATATCTAGATAAAATACAGTACCGAATATTAATACTGATAAACAAATTAGTCCAGCTACCACAACCGTAAGCTTTTTAATATCAGAATCATTTTTTTTCATTTCGTCAATAATTTTTTTTTGTTCTAAAATATTTTCTAATAAATCATGATTTACACATTCACTAAGGTCTTTAGAAGTAATCTCAAAGAATAAATCTGACAAAAAATCTATTACACGGTCATATCCAATTATCTCCTCCACTTTATTTGATTGCTGATCAAATTTAACACCCCGAATATCTTTTTCTCCAATTTGAAAAAATGACATACCTTCTACTGGCATCCAGAATCTTGCGTTTTGTTTAACTGTATATTTTTTTGATACTTGTTTTACAAAATAAGGATTAAATAATGTCGTTATTATTGAAGATGTATTTATATCATTATTACTCAAGTTATCAAAATACTTCTTCATCATTTTCTGAATAGCTGACCTCTCATGAATAGTAAGCAAAATTTTAGCTGAATATGAATCTACTTTATGAGTACGTCTTGCATTAGGTTTTGCCACAGTACTTATAACTTTTTTCATAGATGCATTATCAGCATGGTTTAGAAAATTTTCAAATTGCTTTATTGAGTGATTTACCATATAATTAATAAATTCTTCTGAATTAACACAATCATTTTTAGGGTCTAAAATCAAAAATAATGAATAAAACTTTGAAGCAACAACAGAAAAATTATCTGGTTTCATAAATTCTTGTAAAGTCTTCTTGATGTCAGAACTTATTTCCCTATGTGTTGTACATTTAAGGGTTAATTCACTTTTATACTCTAACTGCACATGCTCACTGTAAAAATCACTTTTTTCTGGATTAAGTTCTCCTTGTGCCTTATTAGCATTTAATTTATCATTAAAAGAATGACCGCTTGGGGTTTTACTAAGATGTTCCATTTTGACCTCACTAATTAACATTGATATTAGACAATCTCCAAATAAAATTTTATCACATACAATTCTTCTACATTTATTTGTCTAGCTTATTTTACAGCTTGCAATTAAAGGTTCATAATTTCACAGATAAAAATTGGAAAATAGCATAATACTAACATGTTATAATCATACTGCTTTAAAAATATATGAGGTGGGTGAAACAATGATAAAACAGTATAATTTAGCTAAATTCCTACTATTCTTTATTAGTATATTTATAAGTAGCTATAGCTACGCAATTAATAATAAAAATATCATTTTATTTATCTGGGATGGATTACGTCCAGATTCTATCTCACCACAAATAACTCCCAATTTATATAAAATTAGTAGAGAAGGCACTTATTTTAGTGATAACCACTCTAGTTTTCCAACTTTTACAATGATGAATGCTGCAAGTTTTGCAACAGGAGATTTAGCTGGTAAAACTGGATTTTATGGTAATGTTTTATGGAATAATAAAGCAAATGGAACAGATTCAAGTGGTAAGATTGTTGATTTTCAGCAACCAGTATTTACAGAGGATTATAATGTTTTAATGGACTTAGATAAACAACAACCATTAACAGAAGCATATACTTTACTTGATCAGGCAAATAAGCAAGGTATACTCACTGCAACCATTGGTAAATCAGGTCCTGCATTCTTTCAATCTTATAAAAATATGGGCATTATTTTTGACGAAATGCATGTTTTTCCATTAACCTTTGCAAATAGCTTAAAATCTATTAATTACCCTTTGCCAATAAATACAATATATAGTTATCCTAATTTTACTCTTAATAAAAACAATGGAAACCCTACAATTGCTGATAAAACTGTTTACTTAGATGATCAAGTAACATCAGATCCAAGTATGGGTATTAAATCACAGTATAATAATGGAAACAACTATTTGATGGATAGTTATTTAAATCAAATATTATCAACATATCAACCTAAATTAACTGTTATATGGTTAAGAAATCCAGATACTACAGAACATTACTATGGAGTTGGCAGCTTAGCTTATTATGATGCTCTATCTAGCCAGGATTTTCTACTTGGTAAACTTATAAGCCATTTAAAACAACTTAAAAAATGGGAAAATACTGATTTAATAGTAGCTTCTGACCATGGGCATAGTAATGTTTCGGGAAGTTTAGTACAATTTCCCTTACGTACCATTAAAGATGGTAAAACTGGCGCTATAGATAATATTTCTGGTTACTCTGTTTCTGGTAACTTTCGCCCTGCTGATTTACTAAATAGAGCAGGTTTTAAAGCGTTTGATGGTCAAGGTTGTCAGTATGATCCTGTATTAAGTGGAGTTACTAAAGATAATAAATTTGTTTACCCAACTTTATATGATAATATAGGTAAAATTTGTGGTATAAAAGCGACAATTACTGCAAGCAAAGTTAATACAAATAATGCAGGTATGAAATATAATACTCCATCATATATAGTTCCAAAACAATTACCTCCTGATGCAATCATTGTTGCAAATAATGGAGGCAGCACTTATTTTTATGTACCAAGCCATGATAAAACTCTAGTAAGTAAACTAGTTCGTTTTTGTCAATCACGCCAGGAATTTGGTGCAGTTTTTTCCGACTCTAAATATGGAAATATACCAGGTACAATAAAACTAGATATAGTTAAACTAGATAATAACCAAAATCGTAATCCAGATTTAATAGTATCAAGTAATTACAATGCTAATCAAAGAATACAAGGTTTTGCTGGTACTGAATTTAATAGTTCAGGTCATAAAGAACGAGGAATGCATGGTAGTTTTAGTCCTATTGATGTACACAATACCTTAATTGCTTATGGTCCAGATTTTAAGAAGCGGTACGTAGACAAATTACCTAGTGGTAATATAGATGTTGCGCCAACAATTGCTTATTTACTAGGAATAAACTTCAAAAATACTGAAGGACGTGTATTATTAGAAGCATTAGCAGATAAGCCATATCCAAACAACTACAATCTTATTGTGAACACATATAAATCCACACAACCTGCTACAAATATAGTATATAAACTGGCCACGTCCCCTGAAGGTAAAGATATTGATCAGAATGTTTCAAATTATGATGTGGTATTACATACAAAGACCATTAAACAAAATAGTCAAGATTACACATATTTTGATTCAGCAGAAGCATTACGTTATTAATAATTAAGAAACAGCTCCATTTAATTATCAATGGAGCTTAATAAATAATTATACTAAACTATCTCCTTAAAGTTGCTCGTTCGTAAATATCCGTTTTGATTAATTCTTCAAATTTAGGAAAAGAATCCAATAAACTTCCGTCTATTCCTATTTCTTTACAAATATCCTTAGTTAATCTAGAATATTGTGATGCCATGCTAGGAGGTCCAGCTAATACACCAGGTGTTATTTTATTAACAACTTTTTTTACTTTAGCTTTTTCAATACACATCCTTATAACAAAATAAACATCCTCAGTATATATCTTTTCATTTGATAGAATAAATTCAATGCATTTTTTTATTAATGAGAATCTAGTTTTAATTGATGATTTTTCTGAATGAAAGCTGTATGTCAAAGCAGCAATAAGATACATGAATTGTTGTTGTTTTTCAGGAAATGCACATAATAGCCGTCTAGCTTTCTCAACAAACATTTCTTTAACTTCACTATTGTTTTTAACACTCATAATGCAATCTGCAGCCAACACTATTGATCTATCAAGAGTTTTATGGTGTAATAGTAACGTAGGTGCATTATCTTCAATGCGTTGAAAGTTTATATCAGCTGTTTTTTTTGAACTAACTAATTTTTCTGCAGAAGATTCATCACAACATGCCAATATGTCATAAATATTATATTGATTACCATTTATATCAACATTTATAATATTAGCACCTACATCTTCAGGTTTAGTTCTCCTGTTAATGCCCATATTAAAGTTATTAAATAGCTCACAAACTGAGTGAGTATATTTTTTCATACTCTTCGAATGTATACATATAGAAATGAGCAGGTTTACTTCACCATCAGTAAGTGGCATTTTTATTACAAGATGAAAAAATAACTTTATGCCATAATGGCTAATCTTATTTTATCTTCCTTTATTAGTTGTATTATAAATATTTATTAATAAATCAATCCCTAGCTTAAAAAGCTTCTTATCCCAATTTGTACAACTTTTCGAATATTTTGTACAGAACTGATTAATATTTTGATTATCTTTCCAACCCTCTCCCATAAGACTCTCACGAATAACTTTTATATTATGGTCTTCTAAAGCAGTATCTCGAGATAAATACTTATTCTCTCCCATTAATGTATCATTACATTTAGGCAAAGATATAGTTATATTATTTAACTGAGTAGCTATTATACTAACTGGAGAAGCATCATTAGCAGTTGTAGTTATTGTTTGCGTTGACGTTGGAAAATTCGAAAAATTTATGGGATATGCTGGACGAGCAGGAGGAACTTGCTCCTTATTGGCTGAATGAAACAACGACACAGTGTCTGCTGGCATTGATGGGGGTAGCCTTTCACCGATAGGTAACTCACCGCTATTTAGCTGTTCAGATACGGGAGTTGAATCTTCGACTTGAAATAAAGGTGTTTCTTTTCTATCAGAAGTTTTTGAAGCTGTTGAAGCATTCTTTGAAGAACTTCTTGGTGGAATCACAGGAATCCCAGAATTTTGCATAATTTTGTCCTTATAAAAAATTAAATCTACTATTGTTAAATTAACAATTTTTACTATTACATATATTCTGATTAAGCCAAAATATATGCTGATAATACCAATATTTAAAACACCCCAATATTAAAATAAGTCATGTATTTAATTAGTAATGCTTAATTTTTATTACTAATTTTCTCTAACACCTCTTTATACTGCAAATATACTACTTTAGTCAGCTGTTGTGAGTAGAACATCCCGCTTAATAAACTAATCATTTCATCCTTCAATATATCCAATAAATTATCATTCTCTACAGTACTAATAGTTTTTAAACAGTTTTTAATCCAAATATCAATATCAGTTACAGATGGCTTGCTAATATTTTGAAATGGCGAAACTAAAGTAATAGTTGTGTTATTATTAGTAATACAACCCTCGAGAGAATTAATTTCCTCGAGTGAGACATTTACTAAACACAAGTTACTTAAATCTTTATTTTTTAACTCTATACTTTTTATGAATTGAACTTTATTAAGTGAAGAATTAAGAAATATTGCTAACCTCTCTTCTTTACTTAATCTAAACATAGCATTAAAATATTGATGCGGGTGGTGAGTTTTGCAGTATGTTAGAAACATGTTATCGGCTTGTTCACGTTTTTTTGCCATAATAGCTGCAATATATTCTACTGCTTCATCATGTAAGTCTTGTTCTATCTTAGACATAAACTCAATTTTATATTTTAAAACTAGAGTTGAAATAAATTCAGTGGACACTCTCGATGTATGTGTTAACTCCATTACTTTTTTATAATAAATTTCTTTTATTTCCAGCGATAGTTCCAATATTTGCTTAAAGCTTTTTTCTAATGAAGACCAACCGTTAATATTAAGTGCAATTTCTCTTATATCAACCAAAGCCTCTACAGTCAATCTATTTAAATTTTCAAATAACTTTGTATAAAGCACTTCTTGATCTATCACCGTATTTATAATTACCATAGCACACTTGTTATACCATATTAGTAACTGATTAATCTGTTCATTTAGCTTGCCAGTTAATATTGGACCATTTATAATTCTTATTGTAGTGCTATCATATGCAACACATCTATCGAAAGAGGTGATATTATCAAAACTTTCAATGGTTAATTTTTCTAAGTTACATATGGCGGTATTGATAAAGTCACTACCACTTAACGGTAAAGCAGCTTCTTGTATTTGTGCTTTCATATTATCATAATGTTCGTTAAAGAAGTTCCTAAATTTTTCATCAAGGTTATTACTTTTATAAGAAAATGTTCTGAAAAGTATTCTGGGAAAGCTTGTACTTATTAAATTTAATAATATTATTTTGTTGTATGAAGATAATGCATTAAATTCAAAGACTCTAGCAATGACTTGTCTAAACTTAGTTAATATATCAATATTTACTCCATTAGCTTCATTATAAATTAGTGCTAGTTCTATAATTTTTTTAATATTTCTAAACAACTTCCTATCTTTATGCATAGTTGCAAATGAATGTTTATCATCTTCATCAACATCTGCAATAGTTAGTTCACCAGTTCTAACGAATATTTCTTTATATTTACTAGAACCATTTAATAATTCTAACATCTCCAATATAATTTCATCAATTTTAGCCAATGCATCTTTATACTTACCATTATTAGCTTTATCAAATATCTCAATTAACTTTTGTAAAATAACATGTGGCTCCATTCTCATATAACTGCCAGAAAGCATTTCAAACATTTGTGTATAGAGACTCCTACCTTCTAAATATATTTTTCCCTTAACTATTTCCTGTGATATTCCTATCCCTGATAAAAGAAGTTTTTGAGATTTAGTGTATAATTTTGGACGAGAACTTAAAGCTGCTTTAGGTGTGCACAACCTTATTATTAAATTCACATCATCCACCGTTATATTAATATTATATTCAGATGTTATAGCAGTTAGGTATCTCCATATTCCATTAAAAGTAATTTTAAAAGCATTTAACGGTTTGTCACTAAAAAAATGACCCATTAATGTATCAATTAGATCTCGAATATTTTGTTTAAATTTAGCATCTAAAGCTTTGCGATCTGGATTATCACGCCACTCCCCATCCATATAATACTTACCTTTTAATTTATTAATAAATGCTTCTAGATTTCTCTTGGTATTGATGTTTATTATATTATCTTCAGCCAACACAAGCTGCCTATTAAGTTCACGATTCCTCCAAAACTTGACTATGCTATTTGAATAGATGGGATTAAAAAGTACAAATTTTATATTATCATCTCCAGGATTAAGTAGCTTTTTCACATCTTCTATTTTTTTACATTTCAATAGGTCAAATATATTATTTTTTTTAGGCAACTCCTCACTAATAATTTTATCTATTTTTACAGGTTTTTTAAGTGGCTCCAACTTTGTAGATAACTTTGCTTGATCTATCAAGTATTGTGCCATCTTAGTATATCCTTCATTGGTTAAAGCACTTTTTGCTACTCCAGAAATTTTTTTTGTCTCATGGATACACATAGCTAAAAATAAATATACATGTTCATCTGTTAATTTATTACCAATAATCTGAGTAAGACATACCTCTAATCCATACAAATAACAAACAATGCGGGTTTGATTATCTTTTAAGACATTATGAAATATATCTAGTAGACAGATAAATTCTAATTGTTTTTCTGTTGGCAGTTCTGAAATTAGCAAGGCAAAATTCTTAACCTTTGATCCTTGTATAGCACTATCACTGGTTTCATAAAACTTCAAATCCTCCTTAATATTCTTATTTTTTAATAGCATTTTTTTATTTAGACAACTTTGCTCGAAATCTGAACCAAAAAAATCCGGTAAATATATTTCAGGAGCTTTATCTGGCTTTATGTTATTCACAGAAGCAACAAGCCTTGGAGATGCTGAAGGAAGAGCCGGTGCAGTTCTTGGGCGAGCTGGAGTGCTTTCTCTTCTAATTCGTACCTCTTGTTTACTCATATTTACTGAGGTTGTAGATATCGTAGTCATAATTGATGTAGAGGTTGTAGTTGTAGATATAGGAGTATCCAATATAGTTGCTGCGCTATTACTAACAAGAGTAATAGCTGGAGTCGGTGGAAGCTTTCTTCTTTCAGTAGAATATAATCTACCCACATTGGCTTTATCAGATGCAAGATTAGAAAATACAGTTTGAAATAAACTTGCATCTGTAGATTTCATTTTGAGCTTTGCTAAAAGATTATTATAAATACCTAAATCTTGAAATTGAATTCCCATATCTATTTTTAGCTGCTCAAATACTTTTTTTACTATCTCAGTATAGTTTGCTTTACCAGATTTATCATCTGGATTAATACACATACTTATTAAAATATTCACATCATTATTATCAATTTCAATTCCAGTATTGAGTACAATATACTCAAGACATTGTTTTACACCATAATATGTAGCACCACAACTATTAGATTCTTCTGATGCTAAAATATTTGTTAAAATATCAATTAAGTTTTTAAAAGCTACTTGTAATGGACTTGATGGCGAGGATAGCATTTTAAATTTTTCAACAAATTTTATAACATTTCCTTCTGTTTTACAATCCAAAATTTCATTATTTTTTAAAATAATAGATCTACTAAAAGTTTGATTAATATCTAACATTTCATCAGTAGCTGAGATTCTTAATGAAGTTTGAACTAGACGTTCTGGACTGGGGGAAAAATATGAGCTTTCCATAATTTTGTACCTTAAAAATTTTTCGTTTATTGTTAATGTATTTAACTTGCAATATACTCGAAGTATTTTAATTCTAGAGTCGAAATTACGATATAAAACGCTACAACATGGACTATATGCTTTATCGTGAGCGTTTTATAAAAAATGACAAAGTCCAAGCTTGAAAGACTATGAGTATATTTAATAATTCAACAATTTACAATGTTGCAGTAAATCTATTTATGATCCAAAACTCTTAAATCTAAACGACTGAATGATTCTAATAAGCTTCTAAAATCATCTTCGGATATTATACCAGTATACTTCATATTTTCTAATAAGTTATATAAATCTTTATATAATATATTTTTTAACTCTTGATTAGTAGCTGTATCAATTATATCTAAACATTTACTAATCCAATCCTTAACTGTTTCTCGAGCTACATTAACAGCATTATTATTAAATGGTGAAACCAATTTTATTATTGTTTTGCTATCAACAACACAATTTGCTAAAGAACTAATTTTCTCTAATGGGACGTTTACTAAACATAGACTACTAAAATCAATATCTTTAAATTGCATACCCTCAATAAATAGAATTTGTTTTAGAGCTGTTTTATTAACTTTAGCCCTATCCCCTGCATCCAGTTTAACCATAGCATTTAAATATTCACTTGGATAATGAGTTTGACAATATTGTAAAAATTTAGTTTGATTGATATCATACTTATTTATACAACTTATAATAATTTCTTTTATTTTTTCTAAAGCTTCATTTTTCTTCGATTCATTAATTAGCTTTAATACCAATATAGACTGATCATATAGTTTAAATGCATGATTACGCTCTAAATCATCAATACAAAAATCCCTTTTATCAGAAGCATCAGTAATTTTTTCAAATTCAAATTGTACTATTATTGGACCAAATTTCTTATTTAAGTCCGCCAAAGAAATAAACCCTATATGACTTTCCAGTATTTCAGATAACGTTTTCTTAAGAAGTTCCTTAATACTTTTTAACAGTAGTTCTTTTAAAGGTGAATTTGCACTCAAAATTACTTTTTTCTGGCATTTCCACCAAGTTATTAATTGAGTGAGTTGATTATCTATTTTACCAGTTAGTACCGGTCCATTAGTAATCTCTATTCTAGTATTTTCATCTACAATGCAACCATTCAAAGAACTAATAGTATTAAAATTATCTAATTTAATATTCAACCCACTTAAATCTATATTTACAAGATCTGTTCCATTAAATATGAAAATAGTTTCTGCTATTATTTCCTGATAATCTGAGTTTATCAATACTGATTCTACTTTTTTTGAATTATATCTAACCACTCTTAACCATACTGATGGAAAATAGTTGTACAATAGTTGTAAAATTTGTTTTTGGTCATTTCCTGTCAAATCATTAATAACTTCTTTTAACTGGATTAACGCTTTTGTGCGACTATCGATTGTCCCATCTACAATTACTATAACTAAACTTATAATCTTTTCTATAATTTGAAACCATTTCTGCTCCTGCTCATAAATAGTAGTTTTATTAATAATTCTATGCAAAGTATTCAGTGCTTTACTATATTGCCTGTCCATAACTAATTCAAATATATCATATAGGGTACGTTGATCAAACGAAAAATTCAATTTAACATTATCACCTTGAAGAATTTGAAATATATGATCATTAGAACTAATCTTAGATACATCCGATACATTATAATCAGAAAGTTTTATATTTAATCTCTTACATACTTTCTTTACTAGATCAGTATACTGTATTAATCTGGATTCAAGATAAGCAAATTGACTAGTACACATATTTACTAAAAATTTTACATCATCATCAATGATTTCAATATCATTTTTAGAAAAGATAAAACTCAAATAACTTTTTATTCCTTTAAACGTAACAATGTCAGGAGAAATCTTCTTACAACAAAATGTTTTAGTTAAAATATTAACTAAAAGCATAAATTTCCCCACATTTTCTTTATCTGATAACAACGTAGAGAATTTTTGTATAAATTTATCTTTATATAATTTAATAAAAGCTTTATCTAATAACTCTTTAACAGTTTTTCTATAAAGTTTATCTCCCGATGAGTCAATTCCAATTGATTCTGTATCGGCTGAAAAAAGCTTAACCCTAAAATTAGTTCTATTTCCAATAAATAAATCTTTTGCCACTAATAAATTCTTACATGCAAAAATTTTACTAGTAGAATATTGTTTAGTATCGCTATCTAAATCTAAAATTGGTTTATCACTTTCATCTGAAGCTCTAAACATTCTAGCGTTAATATGCATAGTTTGTGGAATATCTTCCATTTTATTGGGTATTCCTTCATGTCTTATTTCCAAAGCTTTAAAAATCTCAATAATATCAACGTTATATTTTATTAAAGAAGGTCTATTAATACATATACCTAAAAGTAAATTTATATCATCATTAGTTACTTCTTTTATCCCCACTATACTATAAAGAAACACTTTTATACCATAATAAGCGATTGTATTTTTCGTTCTTTTTTGAGGGTTCAAAACATTTATTAATATATCAATAAGAAATTTAAAAGTTTCTTTATTCAAGCCATTAGACTCTCTACATTTTTTACAAAAATTTACAATATCACTATCTCTATTAAATTTATCTATCTCTTCATTGGGATTAACCAAAATATCTTTACTGTTAATTATATCCTTCCTACAAATCTTCTCAATATGCTCTAAAGAAGTATTGGTAAAATCTGGTAAACTTATTTCATAAATTATTTTAGGAGCATGGCTTGGACGAATTGGAGGAGTACGTCCTACACTAGAACTACTTTGAGTACTAATAGTGGTAGATGAAGTAGATATTGTGGATGTCGTAGATGTAGAACCAGTAGTAATGCTAGAAGGTGGTAATTGAAATAAATCAGTGGTCTTATGTTTAAGCATATTCTCAATATTATCATATATCAACGTATATTTATTAGACAAATCTACCTTTAGGCCCAATTTTTCAAATACTTCTTTTGCCATATCAGTAAAATTTGTCATATCTATAGTAGCATTTGGTTCAATGCACATCCTTATGATAATCTTCATATCATTATCATCAAACTTGGTATTAGTTCCACTACTAATATTTTCTAAACACTTCTTTAATCCATAATAAGTACACTCACATTTTGATGATTGACCTGATGACAAATTTTTGGTTAAGATCTGAATTATATAACCAAGAGATAGCTGTTTCACTGGTAATAATGTTGAAGATAATATTGTCTTAATTTTTGTAATAAAAGTTGCCAAATTCTCTTCTGTGTTACAGTCCATAATCTCACGATTTTGTAAAATAACCGATTTATCAATAATTTCATCAACCTCAAAAAGTTTAGTGGCAGTTGGAAATTGTGAAACAGGCTTTGATGAAGGCCTAGCTGGAACTTTTGGGATCTGTGGATTTGATAAATTCATAATTTTGTACCTTAAAAAATTATTTTAACCTGGTATTATATTATTGACATTAATATTTAAAAGATGTCTGCTTTTTTTAATTATCCGCCCAGCTTAATTGTTGGGCTAGCTATAACGCACCATCTTCATTAAATACAGGAATATCTTGTAATTCTTCTTCTGGAATGGTTTCTAAAACCTTTGTTCTCAAGCTCTCTCTTCTTGATCTAAAAGATGACAATAATGAGGTTTTATCTTGATTTTGCAAAGACATTCCATAATTATGAAATAAATCTGCCTTTTTATAATATTTCATCTGAAGCAATGACTCAAGATTATCATAAATCAAACCATATTGTTGTTTGATTTCTTTTAGAGTATAAAGCACATTTTCATCTATTCCAAACTGATTAAACACATATTTAGCAACATCTATATAATCAATATAACTTTTCTTTTCTATTTCAATACAAGCTCTTAAAACAATATTTATATCATATTTATTAACTTCAACATCAGTACCATGAGTAACACATTCAAAATACTGACTTACTCCGTAGTAAGTAAAATTATGGTTAATAAAATCATCTGATTTCAAAATACCTGTTAATATACTAATTAAACATTTAAAAGTCGAGATTTGTAGAGGTGATGTAGTTATAATTTCCTTAAATCTGTTGGTAAATGATGCTATATCTTCATCAGTATTAGCGCAATCCAAAATTTCCTTATTAGCTAAAATAACATACCTATTAAGATACGTATTACTCTCTAATAGTTCAATAGCTGTAGTTGGAACGGTAGAAATACTAGTTGATAAGTTATCTACCTTTATGTGTTTAAATGAAAATGTTTTGTTAGCTTCCACATTAGCCCCAATTTCCTAAAAATTATGTAATGCCTTTATTATATTAGTTAATTGTATAATTAGTAATAATACCAAGTATAATATGAATGGTATGAATTATATTATGATGAGAAGCAATTTTTAGTTGCTTCTTATAATACTTGCGATCCTTTTTCTCCTGTATATGAGAAATTGATTGGTTTACTAGCCATTCTAGCTGTATCTGTTGTTTATCACACATTTTAACTATTAAGTTAGAAAAATTATTCATTAATAATGACTTTAAAGTCCCGCTCTCAACATTTTCAATTAACCGCATACAATCAATAAGCCAAGACTCAATATTTTCATTAGATTGTGCCATCTTAGAAAATGTTATATTTAAACTTTGTCCACCTTCTACCTTATAATACTCTAAGTCCTGTTTATCCTTAAATAACACACCATTTAAGCACAAAAAAAATAATTTTTTGTCTTCCGGCACGATTTTTTCGAAGATGTAAACTTGGGCTAAAATTTTCTTAATTAAAATTATTTGTTGATCATTCAAATTTACCGTATCTCTTAAATA
Source organism: Neisseriaceae bacterium (assembly GCA_046336365.1). GTDB lineage: Bacteria > Pseudomonadota > Gammaproteobacteria > Burkholderiales > UBA11063 > Aquella. Next base: position 15,473 of record JBKDHQ010000123.1, on the reverse strand, counting down.
CTCCAATGGAAACAAAATTTCAATATTTGCTTGCTTACAGTAACATCCTAATAAATTACACAGTTCTTTCAATATTATTTCTCTTAAATTTTCACTCCCTATATTTCTAATTAACAATATACAATTAGTAAGCCAATCTTCAATTCTTTCTGATTGTGCTTCTTCTGTAGCATTTGCTGTTTTTATGTAACTTGTATTATAATCACCTTCAGAATATTCCCCATCTTTAAATAATACATGATACAGACACAAGATATTTAAGTCTTTAGCTCTAAGTTCAATTCTCTCGTATTTAAAAATTTGATTTATTACACATATAATTAATTTTTTTTGTACATCACTTAAATTTGTTATATCATTTAAACATTGCACTGAGGGCTGATCAAATTTAGCCTTTCCTTTTTTACATATACTTTTTAATAAGTAACCTAACTCCTTTATTAATATTTGTTTTATAACTATACTCTCTATATTCTTAATTTGCAATATACAATCTATATACCAAGACTGAATATTATCTTTAGATTGTATTGTTTTAGTATATGTTGTTTTTAAGCTAGCAGTTTTTTTATCTATCGAAGTAGAGGTTGCTGCATTCTCAGATTCTTCATATAATATAATATTTAAATAAGATAAATTAAAATCTTTATCTTCAAACTTTATTTCTTCAAAAGTTTGCATAAGACTTAATGTATTCGTAATAAGGACTGTCTGCTCCTTACTTAAACTATCAATATCATATATATATTGTGTTGGATTATCAATTATCACTCTATCTGTATAATACAAATTCTCCAATAAACGCCCTACTTCTTTTATTAATATTTCCGATAAAGTTGGATCATCAGCAGTTCTGAGAATTTTTATGCATTTATTAAGCCAATTTACAATAAGTTCTTCTATGGGGACTATTTTAACATTCTTGAGAAATGGATTAACTAAATTAATACTTGTATTATTATTTGCAATACAACCTTTCAAAGAAATAATTTCTTCCAAAAGTACATCGATCAAACATAAGTTTCTTAAATCTTTACCTTCAAAATTCATATCTGTGAAAAATCTGACTTCATTAAAAGTTTCCTTTATCAATATTCTTTTTTCTATACTCAAACTAAGCAATGCAGCAAAATATTGGCTTGGATAATGAGCTTGGCAGTATACTAAAAATTTATTATCGATGAGGTTATATTCTTGTTTAATTATAATTTCTGCAATATATTGTGGTGGTCTTGTTTCTCTAGTTAACTTATATCTACTCTCAACTAGTTCAAAAAAATATCTATGCTCTTTCAAAATATGACTTAAATCTTCTTGTGTTGAATCTATATTACTTATTCCTATTATTTGCTCTACAGATATTTCATCAATTTTCTCTATTTGTTCTCTTGTTGTAATACTTACTCCAATTTCTTTTTGAATACGAATAAAATTATCTGTAAAATACTCTGATTTATTAAACTTATCAACAGACTTTGCAATCTCTAATATTTCAAATAAACATTTCTTTGTTAAGCTTTGGAGATTATTCATTAGTATAGCGCTTAGAGAAGTTTTCGGAATCGAAATTATCTTTTTCATACTTAAATACCATGTATGTAATTGTCTGATTCTATCATTTGTTGGTCCAATAAGAACTGGCCCATTCACAACTTCTATTTTAGTATTATAATCAACTGTACACGGATTTGAAAATTCTATTTCTCTTACCCCCTTTTTATCTTCAACAACTTTGTAATCCATAAAGTTAATTATGTCAAAATTGTCTATTCTGATTTTCCACCCACTTAAGTTTAAGCCACAAAGATCAAGTTTTAAGGGAGTTTCTTCTATCAAGTTATTTAATCTATCATTACCTTTAAATTTTATACTAGGATAGACTAAAAATTTAAAATATATTTCTGGAAAATGATTAAATATTAAATATAAAAATCTTTCTTTATGAAACTGATCATTCCCAAAATTATCAATAATGCATTTAATATCAAATAAATGATACTTCAAATTCCTACTAGCCTTGCAAAATATGAATAACTCTATAAAATCACTTATATTTCTAAACCATACTTTGTCTTCTGGACCAATAGATTCGTTATTAACAATTTCATTTATACAAGCAAAGGCCATGCTATATTTATTTAGTTTAACTAGATTAAATATTTTAGTTTCTTTAATACTAATGTCTTCATGCTTCATCTTTATAGTATTGAAACTCGAAATATTTAAAATATCATTTTCAACTAGCTTTTTTAGTTCTAATATACTTTTGGGTTGAAAACTTAGCATTATATGCAAATTACTACAAACTTCTTTTGTTAAGTCGGTGTACAAAATAAGACTAGTCAATGGATAAGGAAATTTACTAGTACACATTATTATAAGAAAATTCACATCATCGTCAATCACTTCAACATTATAATTAAGCATTTTATTAATATATCGTCTTATCCATTCATACTTAATAGAAAAAGAAGGTGCTGAATTACTACAAAACGTATTTGTTAGAATATCAATGAGTATTATAAAACTTTCTTTCTGATATTCATATAATTTATCAAATTTTAATATAAACTTTTCTTTATATTTTTTGATATCTTCTATTACATGCTCATTAGCTAAAATGATATTCCTATTTAATAATTGATGCATCCCTCTTAACCCAGTCAAACTCGATGTTGAATTAGTTGGATAAACTGAAATAAGTACATTATCTTTGTTATCTTGTATGTTATCTAAATTAAATATTTTTTTTGCATCTATGACATTTCTGCAAGCCAGAAGATTGAATATATTATAATTATTAAGTATAGTCTGTTCTAAGTCTGCAGGATCATTAATTTTTATAGCTAACTTCTGGAATATAGACTTTATATGATCTGTATATTTTCTATACTCAGTGTTAAATAAAGTCCCAATAGATGGATGTATACACATACCTAATACAAGATTTACATCATCATCATCATTGATTCTGCCTAAAATTTGACTAAGATATAACTTTATTCCATAATATGTTACAATAGGTTCTTTATGTCTTGTAACATTAAAAATATTTGTTAATATATCCACTAGAAGTATAAAATTCTTTCTTTTATCAGTTATAATTACTTCAGCAAATTTATCCAAAAAAGATGAGATACGGTAATTCTGATTACGTTTCTCCACTTCTCCCGATGAATATAATTGCATAATATCTATATTATGTATAAGATCATCTCTACAAAGAAATTGTTTCCGCTCCAAAATTGTATTATTAAAGTCTGGTAAAGTCATTATTTTAGAAGTAGCATCATCAAAAGTATGAACATCTTCATTTTGGGTGGGTTTCGTAGTAGTTGTAGTTGTACTAGAACTGATATAGCTGCTAAATTCAGTTAATTCGACTGGAGGCTTAATTGTAGGTTTAGCATCACGCTGCCTAATTGGTGTTGAAGCCATTCCACGAGTGCTTGATATTGGAAGATTACCCCCTTTCACTATGTGTACCTTATAAAGATTTACTATAAATATGATTTAAAACTTAATACATCGTATTTTATTTAATTTTTCTGTCTGAATTAATATAGAAGACTAATGTGCTTACATTATACTTTATCATTTTAACGTAAGTATTAGCAGGCTGATTATTATATGAGAGTGCATCTGAATATAATTTACCACCAATTGTGGCTTTAGTATCTTTGGCTATTTGCATGATTAGTTGATTATTTGTCATATTTTCCAAGAAAACCACTTTTACATTACTTGTTTTAATGATATGTTCTAATTTTGCAATATCTTGTGCTGTTGCTTCGCTATCAGTTGATATACCTTGTGCTGATAAAAATTTGAGATTATACTGTTTAGCAAAATAAGCAAATGAATCATGCGTTGTAATAATTTGGCGTTTATTAATTGGAATGGAATTTAATTGGGAAATTACCCAACAATTTAACTCTTGTAACTCTTTTGTATATTTATTAGCATTTTTAATAAAATAATCTGCATTTTGTGGTGAAATAGCAATTAATGCTTTTAATATATTTGGTACATAGTAATTAGCAATATTAATTGGGTTACTCCAAATATGAGGATCTTGTTTAACTAAATGTTGTTTATCAATCATTGATAAAGGATTTATACCATAACTTGCAGTTACTATATGGCCTTTATATGATTTTACAATATTATTTATCCAACCAGCTTCTAATCCTAAGCCATTTATAATCAATAATTTGCTATTATTTATATTAACTATATCACTAGGCTTTAATTCGTAATCATGAATATCTTGATTTGCCCCAACAATTGAACTTACTTTAACCTTATCTCCACCAACTTGTTTAACTACATCTGCCAAAATAGAAAAACTAGTCACTACTTGTATCGGAAGAGCATATATTACACCAGTAATTGCTAAAAATACTATAATTAAAATTTTACGCATAATAACTATTTTAACTTTTTAAAAATAAAATACAAGCTATCTTACGCCCTTCACTAACCAAAAAATTATAGGTTCGACATAAAGCGTGTATAGACATCACTTCAACTCCAATTGATTTATTATAAAAAATTTGGAATATCTTCATATTTGGATAAATAACTTTATCTCCAGTTCCAAATATAACAAGATCAGGGTTAAAATCGAAAACAACAGATAAATCTTCTAACTTTATATCTTCAATCTTCGCTATGTTGAAATCAAAAACACCATTATTTGTAACAATAATATTACTCTTATATTCTTTCTTATTAACAGTAACCGACTCTTTTGTATAACTTGTAAACTGATTATCTGTTATATTGTGAAGATTCATTTCCATGATAGTCTTACTTCTTAAATTACCTTTGAATATTTCTTACTATTAGATGTATTTCTAAAATATTTATCAAATATAACCGCAACATTACGAATTAAAAATCTACCTGCAGAAGTCACTTTTATAGAATCATTATTTAAGTCAATTAAATTGTTTTGATGCAAAATAGTTAAATCATCCAACTCTATAACAAAATAATCTTTAAATTTTATATTATATTTCATTTCTATTTGATTAAAATCAAGTGAAAACTGACACATAATTCTCTGGATGATATCACGGCGAATGATATCATCATTATCTAGCATTATACCACGAAGAATTGGTAATTCACCATTATCAATAAATGTATAGTAACTATTGATATCTTTAGCATTTTGATAATAGCTATCACCAATAGACCCAATTGAAGATATACCAAATGATAGCATATTTGTATCACGAAATGTAGAATATCCTTGAAAGTTCCTTTGTAAAGTGCCATTTTGTAGAGCAATTGCCAGATCATCAGAAGGCAATGCAAAATGATCCATTCCAATAAACACATATCCAGCACTTGTAAAACGCTCTACACTCATCTGTAGGATATCTAATTTGACAGATGCTAATGGCAGATCAGCTTCATTTATTCGAGTTTGCGGCATTAGTAGAGTTGGAATATGAGCGTAATTAAATAATGCAATTCGATCTGGAAGCATTGTAATAATTTTATCTACTGTTTCACTAAATGAATCCAGTGTTTGAAAAGGTAGCCCATAGATTAAATCAACACTAGATGATTTAAAACCATATGTACGAGAAGATCTCAAAACTATATCACTTTCTTCATAACTCTGAATACGATTAACAGCTTTTTGTACTTCTGGATTAAAATCCTGTATACCTAAAGAAATACGATTAAAGCCATTTTGATGTAAATGGGAGATATAATCTCCATCACAATGGCGGGGATCTATCTCCATAGCAATTTCTTTAGCATTAGCTAAGTTAAAATATTTTCTGATCATAGTCATTGCTCGAGCAACCTGATTTTTATCCATCCATGAAGGTGAACCACCACCAAAATGTAATTGTATAACATCAAGTTTCTTCCTGTGCATTAGATTATAATATAAATCAATCTCACGTTCTAAATAATCTAAGTATTTATCAATTGAGTTTCTCTTATTAGTAATAATCTTATTACAACCACAAAATAAACATAACGTATTACAAAATGGAATATGGATATATAAAGAAATTGGTTCAATATATTGCTTAAAATCCTTTAATTTTTTTTGATCACCACCATAATTAAAAATCTTGTCAATTTGGGATAATTGCATGTTTTTATCAAATATCAAATTAAACCTATCTGCTGTTGGATATGAGGTATACCTCGGCGCATTCATTTGATACTTTTCAATTATATGTCGATCAAAAATAAATTTATTTTGCATCTTGTTATCACCATTGTACAAGTAATTTTATGACTACATCATTCTTACTAATTTTTATTACTTTTGGATGATTATGATCATACCACTCTAAGTACTCAATTGTCCACCCCAATTGAGTAAACCCAAACTCATTTTGATTATCAACATTTATATTAGGAAATGTTACACCCTGTATCCAATAATGTAGATATTCAATCGGAATACTAAAACCTAAATTATTTAACATTAAAGCATCTAAATTACTACCAGTATAAACCTTTTGCCCAGTATCAAGAATCGCATCACTACTTTCAATAGTTATTTTTGCAACAGTTTGTCCAAGAGGCGTATTAAATGTTAATATTTCATGTGTACCAGTTTTATTCCAAGCAAAATTGCCATATTGTATATTTGTAGTGTTTTGTATAAAAAACCTACCTGTTATATCAAAATTATTATCAATTGCATCTGGCCTTACATATTGATTATGTGTTTTATCCGAAATTCTATAAAAGGTTGAACACCCAGTAATAAATAGGACAAATAATAAAATAAATAATTTGTTTAACATAATTACTAATTAATGCTTTTATGTATTAAACCATACTGGATTAACATAAGTATTCCTAATACTTTATCTGCCAACATTTTAGTCAACTGCATATTTGTATCCTCTTTATTTACAATTATAACTTTATTTGCTAATTCAGGTTTATTTAATGCAATTAATACAGCTTTTAAGTGTTTGGCTGAATCTTCTGTTTTATAAGCCTGGTAACTACTATTTATTAATGGATACGCCGTAGCATAATCACCCATTTTATAATATACCCAACCTAAAGTATCTAAAACATTATAATCAGAGATATTAATTTTTGCAGCTTGTTTAGCAAATTTTAATGCAGATTTATAATCTTTAGTCTGCTCAGCATATATATAAGCTAAATCATTATAACCATAATATAATTTAGGGTCAAGTTTTATATAATATTTGTATAAATTAATCGCTTTAATTGTCTTATGTTGTAAAGCTAAAATTGATGCAAATAAATATACATATTCCTTGGAAGTTTTATATTCATTATAATTCCGATTCAATATATAATATGCTCTTCTATAATCACCAATATTCATATAAGAGCTAGCTTTAAAAAGTATAGCATCTATTCCTGTCAGTTTTTTATCATTTATAATCTTAGTTAAAAGACCATCAATCTTTGCATTATTATGCAGTTTGCTATAATCATTAACTAGCATCACATTGGCAATATTTTCTATATATTCATTATTCGAAATCAATTCATAATGTTTGATTGCATATTGATAATTTCTTTGAGTATCATACATTAGTCCAACCAATAAATTTATGACATTATTAAATACTTGATTATCCATTTTAGCTTTAGTGAAATGGGAAATAGCATTAGTATAATCTTTATTTATAGCAAATAATATACCAAAATTTAACTCTACATTAGGGCTATCATTAACTTTTGCCTGATTATTTAAATAATTAAATGCTTTATCCTTTTGATTACCATTAATTAAAGCGCCTATATAAATATTCTGGATATTCAAGTTAGGGTTTGGGTTATTTACTATATAAGGATTCACTATATTAATTATAGTACCATAGTTTTCATTTGCAGATAATATACCTACACTCCAAAATAGTGGAATTTGCCATCCTTTAAAATTATTATTAACCATAGCTAGGGTTTGAATAAGCTTATCTTCACTATTTGTTGTTGCATAAAGGGTAGAGGCCAGCAAAAAACTCTCTGGATATTTTCTATATTTATCTAATACATAATCAGCGAAACTATCTAAATATTTTTTATTTACAGTCTTTATATTATTACTTCCAACCATAGAGCTTAAAAACAACAAGTAATTACGCGCATTATCTGGATTACTTTTAATCAGATCATTTAAAGCATTCTCAGCTAATTTAATATCTCCCCTGTAAAGTGCTTGCCTAATCTGTAATATTTTGGTAATACTTGTATTTGGGGCTGCTTGTATAAGAAGTGTGATTAAGCTATTCAACTGAACTGTCTTTAATTTAGCCAAACCTGAACGTTCATAACAAATTATAGCCTTGTAGATTAAATTAGGAATTTTATATTGATACGCCAATTTTTCATAAAAAGGCAAAGCATTTATATAATTCTCTTGACTAAAATATAAGTCAGCTTGAATCAATGTTCCAATATCACTGGTATTAATTCTACTACTTTTATTATCTTTATTTAAATTTTTAAATCCATCGATATTAAGCGCCAAACTTTCAATATTTTTTTGATAATTGTCAGTTGTAAATTCATTATTATCATATATTTTATCTGTTGCACAAGAAAATAAGCATGCGCTAACTAAAATGATTAATAAATTTCTCACAATATCCTTCCTTATTGACTATTACTTTCATACCATACATAAAAAAAACAAATAGAATATTTTAAACTTAACAATGTCTATTTATGTTAATTTAATATCTCTCAATAATTTCTTCTATAATAAATAAAATAAATTTAAATCATAAATTATTTTACATTTAAATTAAAATATTTTCTATAAATTTGCTTTAGTTTTGAAGGTAATCATTAATTAAGCGACTTGCTATACTATATTTAGATCTTGGCATCCCAGGAATTGTATCTCGATTAAAAAATCCAGCTTCAACAATTTCAGTGGTATCTAATTTTAGTTCTCCACTACTATAATTAGCAGTAAAACCAACCATTAAAGTAGTGCTGGGAAATGTCCAAGGTTGAGATCCCCAATATTTAATATCACTAATTTCTAAACCAACTTCTTCTTTTACTTCACGGATAACAGCTTCTTCTAATGTCTCACCAATCTCAACAAATCCAGCAATTAAGCCCCATCTACCCGGTGGAAAATTCACACCTCGTGCCATTAATATTTCATCATCTTTATGAATTCGAACCATAATACATGGTGCAATGTGTGGGTATATCTCATGTTCACATACATTACAGTAAACAAACTTGCTATTTAATTGCTTGTCAGTTTTACTACCACAACTACCACAAAATACATTTGATGTATAATATCGAAATAATTGTTGATAATATATAATACGCACTGTTGTATAAAAATCAACGTGGTTTAATACATATAATATATTCATTAATTTAAATTGGCTAGGTAATTGTGACACATCAATTATAGTAACAACACATTCAGAATCATCAACAAAAAGCACTTCAGTAATTTTTTCTAACTGTATTACATCCTGGCTATTAGGTAGAGAAAGCGTCCCCCCTTCCCTTTCACACATAATTATGTCATCTTTAGCCAAAATAATATTTAACATTTCATTTAATCACGTAAAATATCATTAACTGAAACTTTAGCACGAGTTCGTGCATCAACTTTTTTAACAATAATTGCAGCATAAGTAGAATGAGTTTTATCTTTACTTGGAACACTACCTGGGACAACGACTGAGTATTCAGGAACACGTCCATACATTATGTCACCAGTTTCTCTATCATATATTTTAGTTGACTGACTAATAAAAACCCCCATACTAATTACTGAACCACGCCCAACTATCACTCCTTCTACAATTTCACTTCTCGCACCAATAAAACAGTCATCTTCTATAATAGTTGGTTTAGCTTGAAGTGGCTCTAATACGCCACCAATCCCAACCCCGCCAGACAAGTGTACATTACTACCAACTTGTGCACATGAGCCAACTGTTGCCCATGTATCAACCATACTTCCATCACCTACATAAGCACCAATATTGACAAAACTTGGCATTAGCACAGTATTTCTGCCAATAAATGCCCCCTTACGTACAATAGCACCTGGTACCACACGAATTTGTTCTTTTTGAAACATATCCAAATTATAATGATTAAACTTTAAATCAACTTTATCATGAAAGGTAGCATACCCAGCATCAATTAATTTACTAGAATTCAATTTAAAATATAGTAAAATCGCTTTCTTCATCCATTCATTTATCATCCAATCGTTGCCAACTTTTTCAGCAACTCTCACGCCACCACAATCTAGTGTATTTATTGCAATATTTACTGCTTCTATTAATTCTGAATCTGGATGTTTTAGATGTTCCAAATCTGCATAAGCATTTTCTATTATTTCCTGAATATTTAGCATATATTTCCTATCCTATAAATTAATGTTAACATAATGATTTTAACATAATTTAAATAATTTCAGATAAGTAGATTAATAAACATAAAAAAATACTATATAAGAATCCTTACTTCTTATTAAATAAAATAAAGTAAATTTAACCTAAAAATTTTAATTACAAAAGCTTTCTAATGGCTGAAAATGTGTTAGAATAATACTTTTATTTAATATATACTCGAAGTATTTCAATTCTGGTTCTGAAATGACGATATAAACCGCGTCGACATATGGACTATATGCTTTATCAGGAGCGTTTTATAAAGAATGACAAAGTCCAGGATTGAAAGACGATGAGTATAGTTACTGCAATAGGAATAGGATATCATCTTTATGTACAATTTTTATTGTTCAGAACAATCCACACTTGAGCAACTTATTAGTCAAAATTACCGCAACAACGAAACCGAATGTGTAAATAACTTATTGGCAAATATCAATATAACTAATGAGCAAGAGTATAGTATTATTGAGCTTGCAACAAATTTAATTACTAAAGTTAGAAGCAAACGTATTAAAGGACATGGTATTGATGCTATAATGAACGAATTTAAGCTATCTACCAATGAAGGCATTGCATTAATGTGTTTAGCTGAAAGTTTACTACGCATTCCAGACAAAGAGACACAAGATCAACTGATTAAAGAAAAAATAGCCAGTGGAAATTGGGAAAATTATACTAAAACAGAAAACCTATTTATGAAAGCAGCTAGCTGGGGGTTATTAATTACAGGAAAAGTAACAAAACCAACAAGTCATAACAATTTTATACAATGGTTACTTAGTGCTATAGCAAAAGGAGGAGCCCCCTTAATTAGAAAGGCAGTCATAACAGCAGTTCACTTTATGGGAAATCAATTTGTTATAGGTGAAACAATAGAAAAAGCATTTAAAAATGCTCAAAAAAAAGAACAGCTTGGTTACAATTTATCGTATGATATGTTAGGTGAAGCAGCACTAAACAATGAAGATGCAATGCACTACATGCAAAACTATATTGATGCAATACATAAAGTAGGACAATCGAATAATAACCATGGAACTAAACATGGCAACTCGGTATCAGTAAAATTATCAGCAATCCACCCTCGCTACCAACGTTCAAAATTGAAGCGTGTAATTCATGAATTATTCCCACGAATTAAAGAATTATTCAAACTTGCTAAACAATATGAAATCGCATTATTTATTGATGCTGAAGAGGCAGATCGATTAGATCTATCACTTAAGTTACTTAAAATGCTTTTAAACGATAACGATATCAAAAGTTTTGATGGAATTGGTTTTGTAGTTCAAGCATATCAAAAACGTGCGCCTTATGTGATTGACTATCTTGCCCACCTTGCTAGAGTTTACAATACCAGAATTCAAGTACGTTTAGTCAAAGGAGCATATTGGGATAGTGAAATTAAACGAGCACAACTTGATGGTCTAATTGACTATCCTGTATATACGAGAAAATTTTATACTGATTTATCATATAATGTTTGTGCACAAAAATTGTTTAATTTACAAAAGGAAATCTATCCATTATTTGCTACACATAATGCTTATACTATAGCCTTAATTTACATACTAGGCAAAGGAAAAGAGTTTGAATTTCAATGCCTTTATGGTATGGGTGAAGCCCTATATGATAATTTAATTGTAAACGATAATTTGAAAATAAACTGTAGTATTTATGCACCAGTTGGGAATTATGAAACTTTACTACCCTATCTAATTCGACGCTTACTCGAAAATGGATCTAACTCTTCTTTTGTTCACCAATTAGTAAATAAAAATATCCCAACTGAAAAATTAGTTGAAAACCCACTTGAATTAGCTAAAATGGCTGATAAAAAACCTACTCCATACTTTAATACCCCTCCATATATATATAGAAGCGGAAGGTTAAATTCAAGAGGTTTTGATCTTTCTGATGAAAGAACTTTAGCAGAATTAGAAGAAAAACTAAATTTATATAAGAATAATTCATATACTGCATACCCATTGGTGCCTGGCTATTTAAAATCAGATTATGCAATAAATTTAGTTTATAATCCATCAAACTTAAACGAAATAGTAGGAACTGTAATTAAAGCCCAATTAAATGATGTTGAAAAAGCCATAAATAACGCTCTTGATGGATTTAAAAAATGGTCTATCATTAGCCCAGATATTCGTGCCAATATTATAATTAAAATGTCTGAATTAATCGAATTAAATAGCATTGAGTTAATTGGATTATTAGTCCGTGAAGCAGGTAAAACTGTAAACAATGCTATTAATGAAGTACGTGAAGCAGTTGATTTTTGTAGATATTATGCAGAACAAATTAAAGTAGAATTCTGTAATAATAATCATACTCCAATCGGAGTTTTTGCATGTATAAGCCCATGGAATTTCCCTTTAGCTATATTTATAGGAGAGATAAGTAGTTGTTTAGCAGTTGGAAATGCGGTAATTGCTAAACCATCTGATCAAACTAATTTAATTGCTTTTTATGCTGTCACTTTATTTCATAAAGCTGGAATTCCAACTAATGTTCTCCAATTATTGCCTGGTTCTGGAAGTGTAATTGGTGATGCTTTAACAAAAAGCAATAATATAAAAGGTGTAATTTTTACAGGCTCAACGGATACTGCAAGACTAATTAATAGAAATTTAGCCACAAAGGACTTCAATTCTGTACTAATTGCCGAAACTGGTGGTCAAAATGCAATGATTGTTGACTCAACCGCATTAATTGAACAAGTGGTACAAGACGTAATCATTTCAGGATTTGATTCTGCCGGACAACGCTGCTCAGCACTGCGTGTCTTATATTTACAAACAGATGTTGCTGATAAGATAATTGAAGCAATTAAAGGTGCTATGGATGAATTTAAAATTGGTAACCCCATGGATTTTTCAACCGATGTTGGTCCAGTTATAGATAATAAAGCACAACAATTTCTTGTAGAACATATTGAAAATATGCGTACTGAAGGTCGACAAATCTATCAGTCTTCCATAAGTAGCGAATGTAAACAAGGAACATTTGTACCTCCAACAATAATTGAGATAGAGAATATTAACGAGCTAAAACAAGAATTTTTTGGGCCAATCGTTCATATTATTCGCTTCACGAATAGAGAATTAGATCAAGTTATGCATGAAATTAATTCATCAGGCTATGGACTAACACAAGGAATACATAGTAGACTTGAAGATACAATAATAAAAGTATACCAAGGAGTTAAAGCTGGCAATATTTATGTTAACCGCAATATGGTTGGTGCTGTTGTAGGAGTTCAACCATTTGGTGGTGAAGGACTATCTGGCACTGGCCCTAAAGCTGGAGGTCCTCTATATCTATATAGATTAGTAAATAGCAATATTGATCCACAGTTTGGAACACAAATAAATCCAGAAAAGTTGAATCATATTAATGACTTCTTGTCTAAGTTAACCATAGTTTCTGATTCAGATAAAGAACAATTAATTAATTATGCTAAATTGATTACTAGCCAATCGTTATTCATGAAAAAATTAGAATTAAATGGTCCTACTGGAGAAAACAATTTCATGTATTTTGATAAACGTGGTTTTGTTGGATGCTTTGCCAATAGCTTGGTAGATTATGCAAGACAGATTATATGTGCTTTGGCCACTAATAATAAAGTTATATTACCTTATAATCATATTACTATAAAACTTAATAATATCATAATTGATAACTATATATCTTTCTGTGATAACATAGATGTAATTGACGAACTAAATGCAGTTTTAGTTAGCAAAGACTTTACTAATATAAATGAATTAAAAAAACAATTAGCTAACCGCAATGGGCCTTTAGTAGTAACTATTGTTGAAAGAGAAGGCGAAATGAGTGGTAATTATCCATTATATTTATTAATCACTGAGAAAAGTATTAGCATAAATACTACAGCAACTGGTGGAAATATTGAATTAATGAGTGTAAATGATAACCTAGAAGAGGTAATATAGTGCAAAATAGCATTGGTGTTTTTGATTCTGGTATAGGTGGTTTATCTGTAGTTAAGCAGATAATGAATATACTCCCAAATGAGAACATTATCTATTTTGGGGACATTGCAAGAATTCCTTATGGAACAAAATCAGTCGACACAATTAATAAATTTACTAGTGAGACAGTACAATTTTTACTTGAAAAAGAAGTAAAAGCATTAGTTATAGCATGTAATACAATTACTGCTGTTGCTTATGATACTGTATGTAAACTTGCCAAAGATATACCAGTTATTGACGTAATTAGCTCTGGAGTACTAGCTGTTACTGAAAATTCATTATATAAAAAAGTTGGCATTATAGCAACACCTGCAACAATCAAATCCCAAGCATATCCAAATAGCATAAAAAGTATCAATAACCAAATCGAAGTAATTTCTCAAGAATGTCCACTGCTAGTACCATTAATTGAGGAGAGTTTTATTAAGCATCAAGCATTGGAATTGATTGCCACTACTTACCTAAAAAAATTTAATGGCTCAGGCATTGATGCTTTAGTTCTTGGTTGTACCCATTATCCTTTAATCACTGAAACATTAAGTAAAATAATAGGAAAAAAGGTAGATATAATTGACCCAGCAATAAAAGCTAGCCAACAACTCCAACATATTTTAGAACAACAAGGTATAATAAATTCTATTAATAATCATCCAACTCATAAATTTTATGTGACAGATACCCCAGATAAATTTAAACATATTGGTGAAATGTTTCTAAACCATAACTTAACACATATAGAAAAAGTCTCTTTGTCTGAATTATAAAGGTGCTACATTATTTTAGAATTAAACTTTAACTTTACTATAAACATATTTTCAGTAAATGAGTTATAATATATTGCAATCATTTCAATTTAGTCTTATTAACTTGCACGTTTATTTATAGAAATTAAAAGGTGTATTAACGATTACCAAAAATATAGTGTATCATCATTAAAATGTAGGCTTTATCACAATATTCCTATATTAATCAGTATGCTGTAATCTTAATACCTGACATTTTTTTAGATCTTTAAAAATTTAACATTATATTATACAGC
>JBKDHQ010000122.1:0-2646 GCA_046336365.1 Neisseriaceae bacterium | reverse complement strand
AAAATAATAGGGATTGGGCTAGTATACTTTATGAAAATTTACTTAAATTTAACAAAAAATCAGATTTTGAAAAATTTTAGCTTAGAAAATTTAGTATATTTTTGTAATTAGAAGATTATAACCTATATTGCAGAAGTTTCATTGTTGAAATAAGAGCCACTTTAACTAAATATTTCAGGTTTTATAACATGAAAAGACCGCATCAAAGTTTGGGTGGGTTAACTCCTGAACTAGTATATTATAAAACTCAATAAAATGAGACGTTTTAATGGGGGGGTAAAATTATTGTATGTTGTTGTAAAAAATAGTTGAAAATGTTCTTTGTTTTATGGTAAAATCATGTAATGATTTTAAAATCAAGAAATTAGTATGCTTAAAATATAAAATTCAGGCAGTTTTTTGAGTAAAAATTTAGTCTCTTTTTTGTCGTTTTCTGGTCCAGAAAAATCCCCCACCTCAGTTAAATTTACCTATTTGCGAATAAAGCTTCTGCTCTTTATCTTCTGGAGTCTTTTGAACTTTGACGCCAAAAGCATTTGATGCATTTGACAATAATTCATTCTTCCATTTACTTACCAAACTACTAGCAACATTGTACTCACTCGATATTTCTGCTATTGTTTTTAAACCTCTAATTGCTTCAAGCGCTACTTTTGCTTTAAAACTATTTTCATAACTTGTTTTTTTATTCATTTTTACCCCAAAAAATATTTAGAATTTTAAACTAAATGTTTCTATCAAGGTGGATTAAATTTCAGGGCTCATTATAATATAAATTTGACTTATGAACAAAAATACTGGTAAAATATCCGTATAATAGGTTTACTATTTAAATGTAAATTTAGTACATCCCCACCCCCAAAAAAATTCTATTTACACAAATTTCTGGGATAGTCGCTTTAAAAACCTAGTACAACTACTTAAGTTGTTGCTATTGTATTGCTTTTAATATATAATGACAATTTTATGATGATGTTTCTACAACCACTCTCACTTCTTTATTTTAATAGCAGTAATTTTTTTTCTTATATATATTTTTTATTTTTTGATTTAATACAATTAGTAACCTTATCGCAAGTTCTACTTGAAATAATATCAATTGCTTTGATTAAAAGTAAGCGCTTCTTAATTAAATATTTAGCTAATAAAGAATTTTTTTCCCCAACAAATAAAATATCTCAAATATTTTTAAAATTTTTGCAAACTAAACACGCAATACTCCCATTTTTATAATCGTTTCTTTTCTTAATTACTATAAACAATAAACCGTATATAGCAATTAAGGTATTAAGTTATATAGTTTATAGGCCAAAACTCACTGATTATACATGAAATTAAAACATTCTCATCAATATAGGTATTACTTTGGGCTTTTACAATTAAATTATTCTTTATAAGGATATTACAATGAAACTTTTATTTAAAAAAATTATTTTAATGAATATAATTATTTTAACTTTAGGCTTAAGTGGTTGTATTGGGGATGATATACAATCTAATGATTTATCTAATACATCTATAAATAATTCTTACCTTAATCTAGAAATAACAGGAAAGGAAACTGTATATCCATCAATGGATTTGGGTATGAATGTATATTTCTCTCTTTATGGATTTAATTATTCATACATTTGCCCACTAAATGTACACCCAAACATTGACCTAGGACCCACTGATTCATTATCTGTAAGTATGAACTCAACTTCCCATTCATTGTTTCAAATATTTTGCGAGTATCATACAGATCTTGGCAGTATAAATCCGCCAGACAATAATACAAAACAGCTTACGTTAAATTATAAAGGCTATAATTTTACAACTTTGATACCATCATATTTTCCGCCAGTATATACAGTTCAATCAGCAGTATGTTCTAAACAGGAAAGTAATGTTAGTTGCGATGTAACAACTAGTAGGCCTAATGGGGAAAGTTATTCTATAGCTTCATCATCTTACTTTGTTACGAGTTGTAATGGACAAGTTTATGATATTATTCAAAATGCCGTAATAAAGAGCGATGGGCATGATATATTTAATTTTACCACTCAGTGTGATAATATAGGCAATCCTATTATTTATTTGAAAATTGATAATACTCCTACAAGAATCACTCCAACAACTAATTACGAGTCTGGTAATATTAATATGCAATATTATTTTAGCTTTCAATCAAAAACCATAACAGCAACAATGCAATAAAGGTAATTATTATAGTCTCCCATTTCTCATTTATAAAGAAAATAGAATGGGTGACCGATTCCTCGCTACCGTATGGGGGATATTCGTATCTCCCATATTCTCTTAAATCAAAACATGATTTTAAATCATTTGGCTATCTTAACTTACAATGGGCGTACAACTCCCCAAAATTATGGTTATAATTTTAAACAAAACTATTACAATTGCTACTTAAATCATGATAAATTTAACGTAATTTATTTGTTGAAACATTTTAATTCAAAGGAATATAAATGAACTCTTTAACCTAAAAAACGTAGTTGAATATTAAAAATTAATGCAGACCGTTATTTACCAATTTATTTATAGAAAATTTAGTTTCACCAAATTGGTGAGTGTTTAATTTTGTAATTTCTTTTTATTATCAATTGATTACAAACATTTTCCAATTCAACTGCCTTTTCTAGG
>JBKDHQ010000121.1:0-33389 GCA_046336365.1 Neisseriaceae bacterium | reverse complement strand
ATATTATATTATATTATATTTCCAATACATAACCACAGGAGATATATTAACTTACTCTATAATGAAATAGCACATAAATTTGGGGAGTTTGCGTGCGCCCTGGAAATATGTAATGATAATTCAATAGATGATAATGTTAAAATATTAGTTGATACTGTATGTGAAATCTCACTAAGGGTTTAATTGATGTTCAAGTAGGTTGATTGTGTATAAGCGAATCAGTTACTCAATATGAATTAAATAAAATATTCGTTTTAAAAAATGAATAACTTAATATAGACTAATACATATATATCCTAAGGCTTATCATTTGAATTTTTTATTGTAGTTGATGATATTAAAGTCTTTTTATTGTCCGATTTTGTTCTATTTCTGATCATATTAAGAAAATGTAAGAAATAGCTTATTATCAGATATAGTACAAAACTGGAGTATATCACTAACTCTGGGTATGTAACTAATAATATGAGTATTATAAATGATAATAATAACACTCTAAATTTGGCACGATGATGGAAATGAAACTCTTTAAAACTATAGAATTTTACATTATTAACCATAGAAAAAGCACAAAATAGGGTAATAATTAACCCTAAAATAATATAAAGTTTAGTATTTAAATGATATGAATGACATAACCATACATAGCCTACTATAATAGGAGCTGATGCTGTTGAGGGTAGGCCAAGAAAAAAGCGTTTATCAATAATTCCAATCATTGTATTAAATCTGGCCAACCTTAGTGCTGCACATGCTGCATATATAAATACTACAATACCACCAATTCTGCCTAAGCTATGTAAATGCCAATTATAAATAATAAGTGCAGGAGCTATCCCAAAATT
Source organism: Neisseriaceae bacterium (assembly GCA_046336365.1). Lineage (GTDB taxonomy): Bacteria > Pseudomonadota > Gammaproteobacteria > Burkholderiales > UBA11063 > Aquella. The sequence goes on along the minus strand of JBKDHQ010000121.1, from coordinate 32,544 downwards.
TACCATATCAGATAAACTGTCCATTTGCGCACCAAATGGAGATGCCGTATGTGTTAATCTTGCAACACGTCCATCTAAACTATCTAATATGATCGCTAAAAAAATTAAATGAGCTGCTTTTATATAATATCCATTTGCTGAAGCAAAAATAGCAAAAAACCCTGCACACATTGCACCAATAGTAATTAAGCTTGGCAATAAAAATATTGGGGAACCTTTTTGTGGACGATTATTAAAAACATGCTTCATACTTGACTTTCATATCATTAATACTGATTTTTCTATGTTTGCTTTATTTATATTATAGCTTAAAATTTAATTATTCAGATTGTAACTGCCAACATGCGCTGCAAGAACAAGCAATAGCTATAACCAAGCAAGCGGAATTTACATGTAGTACATGAGCATTGCGACTTATAGCGGTATGATGCAGTTATTGCAGATGCAGGGTGAGCAGTTAACTTAAAATCTTGCAATAATATCACTACTGGCTTTTACTTTTTGGCCAATGCTTACACATGCTTTATAATTTAAAGGTAAATAAATATCTACTCTTGACCCAAACCGTATAAAGCCATATCGTTGTCCACGAGTCAGATTTTCACCTACTGATGTATAACATAAGATACGACGAGCAACAAGCCCTGCAATTTGTACAAAAGTAATTTTATCATTATTGGCTAGTTTTAAAACAATAGCATTACGTTCATTTTCAGTTGATGCTTTATCAAAATCAGCATTTATAAATTTACCTGGAATATAATTTATTTTTTCAACTAAGCCTTCAGCTGGGCTACGGTTTGAATGTACGTTAAATACATTCATAAAAATACTAATTTTAATTGCTTGACGTTCCTGGTAAATATCATAACATTGTTCAACACAAATTACCTTACCGTCTGCAGGTGATACAATAATATTTGGTTCATTAGGAATCTCACGTGCAGGATCTCTAAAAAACTGTATCACAAAAATAGCTATTAAAATAAAAGGAACTGCAAGCCAAAAATTTACTGTTAATAATAGAACTGCGACTAAAGAACTTAAAATAATATAAAACCAACCTTCTTTAGCAATAATTGGATGTGGATAATATTTCAAAAAATTTCTCCTGTTATATTTTATAATTTATATAATTTAATTAAGCATATTCATATTGTTAAATAATTTAAAAATAAGTGCTTAAAAAAGCCCCTTAATTAAACTTTCCATAGCATCGCCATTATGAGCATTACTTTCCTGATTATTATCATTTAAATCATCAGTAAGATCATCTTTTTCATTACCGGTTGCGCTTTCCTCATTATCGGCATTATCTCCCAGATTTGTTAGATAACTCTCATTTACATAAACATAATCATCATTGCCTTTCCATGAGACATTTTTAAGTACAGCAATTCCTGGAGGAATTTGTAACTCTACTTGTGGAATTTGGTTCAATATATTTTTCATAAAATTAACCCAAATTGGAATAGCTATTGATGCACCATATGCGTGTGCCCCTAAGCTTTTAGGTTGATCAAACCCAACCCAGGTAATAGCAACTAAGTTTGGTGTATATCCATTAAACCAAACATCTTTGTTTTTGCTAGTAGTACCGGTTTTACCTGCTATGTCATTACGCCTTAACTCTTGATAAACTTTGGAACCAGTCCCATAACGGACAGTATCTTGTAACACGCTATTTATAATATAAGCATTTCTAGGGTCAATAGTTGGTGATTCTTTAGATATATCTGGAGAATTTGTCTTAGCAAGTACTTGTCCGGTGCTATCTGTAATTGTATCTATAATGTATGGGTTTACTAAATAGCCACCGTTTGCAAATACTGCATATGCTTGTGCAAGCTGTAGTGGGGTAACTTCATTAGCTCCTAATGCCATGGTTAGATATGGTTGAAATTGATTTTTATTAAAACCAAACCTAACCAGATAATCTATTACAAATTGTGGAGTTATAGCATTTATAAGTTTAATTGTCGGAATATTTAATGATTTTGCTAATGCCTCTCTAAAAGTTGGGTCAACAATGAAATCCTCAGACGGATTATCATTCTTAGGACACCAAACACCACCGTCATTACCACCCTTTGAGAAACAGATTCTACTATTACTTATGGTTGTATTTGCACTAAAACCATGTTCTAGGGCCGCAGAATAAATAAATGGCTTAAATCCAGATCCAGGTTGTCGCATTGATTGAGTGGCATGGTTATAGTTATTTCTAGTAAAATCAAATCCTCCAATTAGAGCCTTTATAGCACCATTATTAGGATTTATTGCAACAATTGAACCTTCAACTTCAGGTGCTTGTAAAATATTCCATTTATTATTTATAAATTGAACTCTAATTAAAGAACCACGGACAATTTGACTGTTTTTAATAGGTTTAAGCGAATCTCCAGTAATTGTAATTTGTGAGTCATCACGAAGTTGTGCAGTAATTGATGTTGGAGAACTATTTAATACTATCGCAGCTTTTAAATCTCCATAGTCAACTATGTCATCAAAAGCAGAACTTAATGCTTCATCTAAATCTTTACCGCTATCATTAGGTAAATTAATTTGTTTTTCTGGTCCTTTATAACCATGACTCATTGTATACTGAAGTAGGCCATTACGTAGTGAAGTATAAGCTGATTGCTGCATTTTGCTATTAATAGTAGTATAAACTTTATATCCCTCAGAATAAATGCTATCCCCATATTTGGCATACATAATTTGGCGTACCCATTCAGCTACATATCCACCGGCATTTGTCGAATCATTAATAGTACCTTTGGCTATTTTTATATCTTGATTTACAGCTTCATTGTATTGCGTTTGGTTAATAAACCCTGCATCACGCATTCTACCTAGTACATAAAGTTCGCGTTCTTTAGATCGCTTTTTATTGACAATTGGATTAAAAGCTGAAGGAGCTTTAGGTAATCCAGCTAAAACAGCATATTGTGCGATAGTTAATTTATCTAAAGGTTTTCCAAAATAAATTAAAGATGCCTCAGCAAATCCATAAGCACGTTGCCCTAAATATATTTGATTAATATATAATTCAAGAATTTGATCTTTTGTTAATGATTGCTCAATTTTATAAGCAAGCAGAATTTCATAAAATTTACGGTTAAACGTTTTTTTGCTACTTAGAAAAAAATTACGTGCTACCTGCATTGTAATAGTACTTGCACCAGATTGCAAAGATCTTGACGTAATATCGCCAATTGCTGCTCTTAAAACTCCACGAATATCAATACCACCATGTTCATAGAAACGTGCATCTTCTGCAGCTAAAATGGCATTAATTAGCATTTTAGGAGTTTGAGCAAAAGTAATAAATATTCTCTTTTCATCGCCAAATTGTCCAAGTAATACATTATCATCCGAAAATATTTGTAATGGTAGCTTAGGGTGATAGTTATGTAATTCATCCATACTAGGTAGCTTTGGATAAATAGTCATAACTGCAACCATAGATAAACCAGCTAAAATTATCCCAAGTGCAATAAAAAAACCTATTAATTTGATTATTATTTTTTTCATAATTTTTTAAATTTATCCTCGGAAAAATTATTCCCATTCAATTGTAGCTGGAGGTTTACCAGATATATCATATACAACACGATTAATACCTATTACTTCATTTATAATCCGGTTTGCAATTGTGGTAATTAATTCAAAAGGTAGATTTGCTACATTTGCTGTCATAAAATCACTAGTTTCAACTGCTCTCAAAGATATTACATAATCGTAAGTTCTTCCATCGCCCATGACTCCAACACTTCTAACTGGTAAAAATACAGCAAATGCTTGTGATACCTTATCATAATAATTATTAGCTTTTAATTCATTAATAAAAATGTCATCAGCTTTTTGTAATAAATATACAAATTCAGGTTTTATTTCACCAAGTATTCTAACTGCAAGACCAGGACCTGGAAACGGATGGCGAAATACCATGTTTTTAGGTAACCCTAATTCTAAACCAAGATTACGCACTTCATCTTTAAATAGTTCACGAAGTGGTTCAAGTAGACGTAGATGCAGTGATTCTGGTAGGCCACCTACGTTGTGATGTGATTTAATATTATGTGCTTTTTGAGTTTTACTTCCTGCAGATTCTATAACATCTGGGTAGATAGTTCCTTGTGCTAAAAATTCAACAGCATGAATTTTTTTTGCTTCTCTTTGAAATATTTCAATAAATAATCGCCCAATAATTTTACGTTTTTGCTCTGGATCAGTAATGCCTTTTAACTCTTGGTAAAACTCGTTTGCTGCATCAATCTTTATTATATTTAATCCCATATGATCTTTATAAGTTTGCATTACTTGTTGTGCTTCATTATAACGTAATAAGCCATTATCAACAAAAATACAAATTAGATTTTTACCGATTGCTTTATCGATCAACATTGCAGCTACGGAACTATCAACACCTCCAGATAGCGCTAAAATCACTTTTTTATCGCCCACTTGATTGCGAATATCTTCAACGGCATCCTTGACATAATTAGGCATTTTCCATGATTGTTGACATTGACAAATATTTAGTACAAACTTTCGTAGTATTTCTAAACCTTGTTTAGTATGAGTTACTTCCGGATGGAATTGTACTGCATAATAATTCCGGATTGGATCAGCCATAGCTGCAATAGGGCACGAGGTGCTTTGTGCAATTACTTCAAATCCGGGTGGTAACTGGGTTACTTTATCACCATGGCTCATCCAAACCTGTATATAATTGACACCATCTAAATGTTTATCAAAAATATTTTCTAATAGAGGGGATTTAGAGTTATATATTTCAGCATAACCGAATTCACGTTTATCCGAGTATTCAACATTACCACCTAATTGTGTAGCCATTGTTTGCATACCATAGCATATACCAAAAATTGGGATGCCAAGGTTAAATATAATTTGTGGAGCAGTTGGCGTATTATTGATATAAACTGAATTTGGTCCACCTGATAATATAATACCTTTCGGGGCGAATTCCCTAATTAAATCATCACTCACATCATATGGATGGATTTCACAGTATACATTTAATTCACGTATTCTTCTTGCAATAAGTTGAGTTACTTGTGAACCAAAATCTATAATTAATATTTTATCGCTTATATTAGTTTTCATGAGTTTTTATTGTTGTAAATTCTTATTAATATGTTAATAATAAAGTTAACTTTTATTTAAAATTATATAGTATAGCAAAATTTGTAATGACAAAAAAGAGTACATAATAATGGTTAATAATGCACAAAAGTACCAACTTGTTCACCAGTTACTATGCTTTTTAATGCATTATCCTCAAATATATTGCATACATGAATGTTCATATTATGTGCACGACAAAGATCAAATGCTGATATATCCATAATTTTCAAGTGTTGTGTGATTGCATCATTGAAAGAAATATTGTTGTATTTCTTTGCATCAGGATAAATAATGGGATCTTTATCATAAACTCCATCTACTTTTGTAGCTTTAATTAATATGTTTGCATCCATTTCAATTGCTCTAAGGGCTGCTCCGCTATCAGTTGTAAAAAAAGGATTACCCGTACCTCCTACAAATATAATAATATGCCCATCAATTAACTTAGACAACATACTATCACGATTATAGGCCTTAACAATGTTATTGATATGTAGTGCAGAATATATTTCTGATTTAACGTCAAGAGTATGTAGGAAATCTTTAAGAGCTATCCCGTTCATAACTGTTGCAAGCATTCCCATATAGTCTGCATTTGCACGTTGTAACCCTAATTCATTAGCACGAACCCCTCGAAATATATTGCCTCCGCCAATGACAATACCTACTTCAACACCAAGATTTATTACATTTTTAATTTGAGCTAAGATTGAGGAAGTAATTTGTGGATCAAACATAATGTTACTTTCGCCCATTAATGCTTCGCCTGATAGTTTTATCAAAATACGTTTATATTTTAGTTGCTGCATAAAGTTACTTTCTAGTCAATCACGTGCAATATTATACCAAATTACTTTACTATAACGTTGGGATTATCAATGGGAATTTGTTTGACTATAATTTGGAAGAATTGTTTGAACTAATAAAAAACCATGGTTTAATAACCATGGTTTTAAATAAAAAGCTTATTTTAATAAATATTAACTGTTATGCTCTACCAGATGATCTTTCTTCCTTAAATCTAACAGCAATTTGACGGCCTTTTACTGCAGTATTGTCTAGGTTTTTAATGCATTCTTGAGCTTCTTCAGGAGTTGCCATTTCAACAAAGCCGAATCCACGACTTTTACCTGAAAAGCGATCTGTAATAACTTTAGCTGATTCAACTGTACCATAACTGCTGAAAACTTCCTTTAAGTTCTCATCATTAATACCGAAATCTAAACCTGCAACGAATAGTGACTTTTTCATAAATAATCCCATAAAAATAACAAAAATAAACAATAAAATTAACTCTAACATAAATCAAAGATGAAAAAATCAAAAACCAGGTACAGAATCAGGTCCATAAATGGTAATCAATACATATTTCTTAAAAACTTATTAGAATTCTAATTTTATATGCAACAATTGTAACATTATATAATAAAGCCTGTCAAATATATTTTTTTATATATAAAACAAGCAATACATTTAATAAGCTCTTAGGGCTTATAAAATAGCAGCAGGTTGTTTATTTAAAGTTTTTTTATTATCAGTCACCTCAGTTTTTACGATTTGAGGAGTCTCAGATAATGGTGTTGGTTTATATTCAAGAGCGTAATTTAAAACTTCATCGACAGTTTTAACTGGAATAATTTCTAAACTACCTTTAATTTCATCCGGAATTTCTTCCAGATCCTTAACATTCTTAATTGGTATTAAAATAGTTTTTATTCCAGCGCGTAGAGCAGCTAGCATTTTCTCTTTTAACCCACCAATTGGCAATACTTCACCGTAAAGTGTTACCTCTCCTGTCATAGCAACTGATGATTTTACAGGAATATATGTTAAACTTGATGCAATAGCTATTACCATAGCAATACCCGCAGATGGACCATCTTTAGGTGTAGCACCTTCTGGAACATGGACGTGAATATCACGGTTTTCATAAAATTTTTCTTCGATACCTAATGAATTGGCTCTACTTCTAACTAAGCTAATCGCAGCTTGAATTGACTCTTTCATAACATCACCAAGCTGTCCAGTTCTAATAATTTGACCTTTACCTGGTATTGACACAACTTCAATTGTAAGAATATCTCCACCTACTTCAGTCCAAGCAAGCCCAGTTACACGCCCAATCCTGTTTTCTATACTTGATACTCCAAAATCAAATATTGGTATGCCTAAAAAGCCGTTAAGATTTTTATTAGTAACAACAATTTTCTTTTTCTTTTTAGAAGAGTTATCAGTATCAATCATTGTTACTACTTTTCTACATACTTTATTAATTTGACGATCTAAGTTTCTTACCCCAGCTTCTAGTGAGTAATAGCGGATAATATCTAAGATTGCATCTTTGTTAATTGAAATTTCAGTGGGCTTTAATCCATTATTTTTGATTTGCTTTGGAATTAGATATTGTTCGGCAATATTTGATTTTTCCTGTTCTGTATATCCGGATAAGCGAATAATTTCCATACGATCCCGTAATGGTCCAGGAATATTTAGTGAGTTTGCAGTTGCAACAAACATCACGTGAGACAAATCAAAAGCGGTTTCAGTATAGTTATCTACAAAAGCTTTATTTTGTTCAGGATCAAGCACTTCAAGAAGCGCTGAAGCTGGGTCTCCACGATGATCGTTACCTAGCTTATCAATTTCATCAAATAAGAATAAAGGATTTTTTACGCCAATTTTAATTAGATTTTGTAAAATTTTACCAGCCATTGCTCCAATATAAGTTTTGCGATGCCCACGTATTTCAGCTTCATCATGTAAACCACCGAGAGCAACTCTAACATATTTACGTCCAGTTGCACGAGCAATAGATTCACCTAAAGAAGTCTTACCAACCCCTGGAGGACCAACAAAACATAAGATAGGAGCTTTATTATTATCTACTCGTTTTTGAACAGCTAGATATTCAATAATACGTTCTTTGATTTTTTCTAAACCGTAATGATCTTTATCTAAAGTTTTTTGGGCTTTATCTAAATCTCGGTTAATTTTTGTGGTTTTATTCCATGGTAATTCGATTAAATGTTCAATATAATTGCGCACAATTGCGCTTTCTGATGACATTTGCGGCATCATTTTTAATTTTTTAAGTTCAGATAAAGCCTTACTTTCACCATCTTTACTCATTTTAGCTTTTTTTATTTTGCTTTCAAGTTCTTCTAATTCGGTAAGCTCTTCTTCCTCTCCTAATTCTTGTTGAATAGCCCTTGCTTGTTCATGCAAGTAATATTCTTTCTGATTTTTTTCTATTTGTTGTTTAACACGGCCTTGGATCTTCTTTTCCACATTTAAAATTTCTATCTCACGACGTAATTCGCGCAATAATTTATTTAAGCGTTTCTTTAATGAAATTGTTTCAAGTAAATCCTGCCTAACTTCTAAATCCATAACAACATGTGTAGTGATTACATCTGTTAATTGCTCAATGTTTTCTATTTTAGCAATTAAAGATACTATTTCATCAGGGACCTTTTGATTTAGTTTGGCAAACTCTTCAAAGTTTTGGATTACTTCACGGCGAATTGCTTCTAATTCAATTTTGCTAACGTCGTTTTTAGTAGGGAGTTCTTCTACTGTTGCAGATAAATAACCATTATTATCTATAATTGCAATAGCATGTCCGCGGGTTTTTCCTTCGATAAGAACCTTATTAGTACCATCTGGTAGTTTAAGAACTTGTAAAATTTTTGCTACAGTTCCCACTTCATGAATATTATTCGCTGTTACTTCATTATCTTCAGGGTTTTTTTGCGATAATAAAATAACAATGTTATCCTTACTTGCTGCAACTTCAAGTGCAGCAATGGACTTTTGCCTTCCAATAAAAAGTGGCACTACCATATTAGGAAATATAACCACATCTTTCAATGGAATAATTGGAATAAAATTATTGCTAATGGTGTTTTGTGATGGGTTGCTCGGTTTATTACTAGAAATCATTTATTTCTCCAATATGTAGGTTAAATTAGATAGACTTTATCAACAAAGTCAGTTTCACTTAATGTATCGTATAAATCCTCGATTTGATTGACATCTAGAACTCCCAGAGTTGCTTTAACTGTAGCGTATTCTTCAGTTGAAACTGTTTGAGTTAACTCTACGATATTTATACTTTTTTCTGCTATTATACCTGAAAATCTGTTAAATGTGCCAGGAATATTATATAAAACCACATGGATTTTAGATAAAAATAACTTACCGGTATCATTTATTATATGGACGGATGATAAATTATCAAGCCCTATTAGTTTATTTTGTTTACAACTTGTTTTATGTAATACCATTTCACCACTTCTAGTTATTCTTGCATAAACATTATCGCTTGGTAATGCTAAGCAATTTGTGTCTTGAATAACTTTGAGAGAACGACAATTGCTAAGCTTTATTTCCAAGGGTTCATTATTATCAATCGCTATTTTTATAATATGCTTAGCTACAGTTAGTGGTGATAAACTACCAACTCCAACATTATGCTCAAGTTCTGCTGTACTTAAACGGGTATAGAACTCTTTGGCAACTGGCTCAAGTTCTCTAGAATTAACTTGAATATCTGAACCAAGTGCTTCAAGTGCATAATTGATTAACTTCACACCGTTACTTACATCTTCATCATATTTTCGCTCTTTAAAGTAATGTTTTATTCTGCTAACTGCTTTACCAGATGAAACCATATCTAGCCATTGATGTGAAGGTTCTGTATCTGGATTGGTTATAATTTCTACAATATCACCATTTTGTAATGGAGTATCAAGTTTTTCTAATTTGGAATTGACTTTTGCTTGAAAACAATGGTTTCCAATGTCACTATGAATGAAATACGCAAAATCAATTGGTGTTGAGCCTTTAGGGAGAATAATAATCTTTCCTTTAGGAGTAAACACGTAAATATCAATCGGGTATAAGTCTTGTTTAATATTTGATAAAAATTCATCAGCTGAAAATGTACTAGCCTGAATATCTAAAATATTGCTAATCCAATTTGCAGTACGTTTATTTGCTGATAAAAACGCATCATTGTTTTTATTTTTAAGCCAGTGGCAAATAATACCATTTTCAGCAACTTCTTCCATTGCTTTCGTTCTAATATGTATCTGCATAAGTGTGCCTTGCGGACCCATTACTGTAGAGTGTAAAGATTGATAACCATTGCTTTTAGGTATGGCAATATAATCTTTGAATTTTCCAGGTAATGGTTGATATAGATTATGTAAAACTCCTAAAGCAAGATAACATTCGCGGATATTATCTACAATGATTTTTACTTCAAATATATCATACACTCTATTAAAGTTCATATTGCGGCGTAACATTCTACGATATATATTATAGATAGCACGCTGCCTTGCTACAAAAGTAGCATTTATTCCATTAGATTTCATTGAACCGCGAGTGTTTTGAATAATCGATTCAATAATAGGCTGACGGTTTTCTTGTGCTACTCTTACCGCTTTTTGAAGGACTTTATAGCGAAACGGGTATAGATATTTGAAAGATTCTTCGGCTAATTGTAAGTGTACCCGGTGTAACCCAATTTTATTGGCAATCGGAACATAGATCTCCATAGTTTCCAGCGCAATTTTACGTTGTTTTTCTGGCTTCATGGATGATAGAGTCAAAATATTATGTAGCCGATCTGCTAATTTAATCAAGATAACCCTGATATCTTTTGCCATGCTCAAAACTACTTTGCGAAAGTATTCTGCATGAGCTATTTCTTCAGTTTCAAAATTAATTTTTTCTAATTTTGTTACGCTATCAACTAATTCAGAAATTTCTGCTCCAAAAATTTGAGCTAGATCTTCCTTAGTAACAGCAGTGTCTTCAACTACATCATGTAATAAGGAGCCACAGATGGTTGGACAATCTAAGTCCCAATCGGCAACTATAGTAGCCACTTCAAGTGGATGAATTATATATGGCTCACCACTTTTTCTTTTTTGTGCAAAATGAGAAAATTCAGCAACTTCGCAAGCTAACTTAATCTTTTTAATTTCTTCCTTGTTAAGGCTATTTTTAACGCTTCTAAATAATGCCTCTTTTTTCTCATTTATCAATTTTTGGAAATGGCCATAATCTAAATTCATTTTTTTTAAAATTACCCAATATTCCTTAAGATTGTTGAATTAATATGACCATCAGCAATTTCGCGTAAGGCCAAAACAGTAGGTTTGTCATTTTCATGTCTTGATAAGAGGGTTGGACTTCCATGTTCGATTTGGCGCGAACGGATTGATGCTGCTAATGTTAATTCATAACGATTTTGTATTTTTTCCATACAATCAGATACAGTAAAACGTGCCATATTAAATTTTCCTTAAAATATTTTTATCTACTCTCCATTATTATACTATATAACTCTTTAAGTGCATCTTCAAATTTATCATTGATAATGATATGATTAAATTTATGCGCATGAGACATGTCTTCCTTTGCCAGTGAAAGTCTTTTTGCAATGGTTTCTTCACTATCGGTATTACGACTTCTCAAGCGTCTTTCTAATTCTTCTAAGCTTGGTGGCATAATATAAATAAGTATTGCCGAATTGAATATAGATTTAGTTTGTTCTGCTCCTTGCCAATCAATTTCAAGAATTATATCATCACCATTAGCCATAAACTTATTAATTGTATTTATATCTGTACCATAATAGTTTCCATAAACATTAGCATATTCTAAAAATTCTTTATTTTTAACCATTTGATCAAATTTATCTTTAGTAATAAAATAATAATCCTCTCCATCTATTTCTCCAGATCTGATATTTCTGGTGGTATGGGATATTGATATCTTGATTCGATTATCAAGTCTACATAATTCTTTTAAAAGAGAGGATTTGCCAGTTCCAGATGGTGCAGAAATAACGAAAATATTACCCAAACTCACGAAATTCTCCGATAATATAAGTATTTAATATGTTACAATAGCCGCTAAATTATATAGATGCCAATCGAGTTGGCCTACGATTATAGCACAACTATTATTTAAAAATGGGTATTTTATGTTTGTTGATTCTCATTGTCATTTAAATTTTCCTGAACTTTTTAATGATATAGATAATTATTTGTCTGAAATGCAAAATAATGGTGTTGATTACGCCTTATGTATTGGAACTAACTTAGATAATCTTGATCATGTGGTTAGCATTGCAAATAGGTATAATAATATTTTTGCAACTGTTGGTATTCATCCTGATGAAGGATTAGATAGTTCAAAATTTGATAAAAATATATTAGAAAAATATATATTCAGTCCAAAAGTTGTTGGAATAGGAGAAACTGGGCTAGATTACTTTCATGAAAACATTGATGTAAAATTACAACAAGATAGGTTTAAATTACATATAGAAGTAGCAAAAAACGCCAATTTACCATTGGTTATACATACTCGCAATTCAATAGAAGATACGTTAAGCATTTTGCGTGAATACGATGTAAGTGATTCGGGTGTGGTTATGCACTGTTTTACAGAGAATGTAGATAATGCAAGAAAATGTATCGATATGGGTTTTTATATTTCGATATCTGGTATTGTAACGTTTAAAAATGCTGCAGTAGTTCAAGAAACTGCTAATTTCGTTCCTGAAGATAGATTATTGATTGAAACTGATTCTCCATTTTTAGCACCAACGCCATTTAGGGGGAAACTAAACCACCCTGCATTAGTCAAATATACTGCTATATGTTTAGCTAAATTAAGGGGAATAACTGTTGAAAAATTAGCTACAATTACTACAGATAATTTTTTCCATTTATTTAAAAAAGCACAAAAATAAATATTAGTGTTACAGTTTTTGAATATAAGTTAGATACAATTTTATGGATAATCAATATAAAGTAATTGCTATTGATGGACCTTCTTCATCTGGTAAGGGTACAGTAGCAAAGTTAGTAGCGCAAAAACTAAAGTTTAGTTATTTAGACTCTGGATCTATTTACCGTGCGTTAGGTTTAATGGTTATTGAAAATCATGTATCAATAGAAGATGATAAGGCAATTTTACAGCTTCGATCACAAATGCAACTATCTTTTAGAGCTGATGGGGTATATTTAGATGAAGAAAATGTAAATGACAAGATACGAGATGAAAAAGTTGGTATGATGGCATCCGCTTTAGGAAAAAAAGCTAAAATTCGAGAGGATCTGCTAAATTTTCAGAGAGAGTTTGCGTTGAAAGATAATTTAGTTACAGATGGTCGTGATATGGGAAGTGTTGTTTTTCCAAATGCAAATTTAAAAGTATTTTTAACGGCATCAGTACAAAAAAGAGCACAAAGAAGATATGAGCAGTTGCAATATTTAGGTAAATCTGCTAAAATTGAGGCTATTTTGCATGATATTATTTTAAGAGATAGGCAAGACAGTGAGCGACAGATTGCGCCTCTTAAATTTGATGAGTCATATAAATTTTTAGATAATACAGATTTAACTCTAGATGAATGTGTAAATCAAATTATTAAATGGTATTATGAAATTATTTAATTTTACCTGTTTGGTTAGCTATTTTGCAGAATTAATTTATTAAAAATGCAATTTATCATGGGCCAGATTTAGAAGTAAGAGCTAAATAGTGTAAGTGGTGTAGCTAGGCAATGTAATAGCTACTTTTTTATTATTTTTTTGTTTTTTATTGAGTTATTAAATTTATGGAAAATTTTGCAAGTTTGTTTGAAGCTTCATCACCTCAGTTAGAGATGCGTGAAGGTGAGGTTATTAAAGCTACTGTTATATTAATTGATAATAAATATGTGACTGTTAATGCAGGACTTAAATCGGAATCAATTATTCCAATTAGTGAGTTTAAGAATGAGCTTGGCGAACTTGAAGTCGGTGTTGGTGATACTATAGACGTTGCAATAGATGCCATCGAAGATGGATACGGTGAAACTAGATTATCACGTGAAAAGGCTAGAAGATTAGCTGCATGGACAGAGTTAGAAGAGGCATTAGAAGCTGGCACTATTCTATCTGGTCCAATTTACGGTCGTATCAAAGGCGGACTTGGTGTTTTATATAAAACTGTACGTTTGTTTTTACCTGGATCTTTACTTGATGTTCGTACTGTACGCGATTTTTCTCCTTATGAAGGAAAAGACGTTGAATTTAAAGTTATTAAAGTAGATCGTAGACGCAATAATATTGTTGTATCTAGAAAAGCAGTATTAGTTGAGAAAAATGGTGAAGATAATAAAGCTATTTTAGAAAAAATGCAAGAAGGTAATATTGTAACAGGTGTTATTAAAAATATAACTGATTATGGTGCATTTGTTGATTTAGGTGGAATTGACGGTTTATTATATATTACTGATTTATCTTGGAAACGAGTTAAACATCCGTCTGAAATTCTATCAATTGGCCAAGAGATTCAAGCAAAAGTATTACGCTTTGATCAAGAAAAACATCGTGTATCGTTAGGGTTAAAACAACTTTCCGAAGATCCATGGGGTGGTATTGCTGCCAGATTTCCAGTTGGTACTAGATTATTTGGTAAAGTATCTAATATTACAGAATATGGTGCATTTATTGAAGTTGAAACTGGTATCGAAGGCTTAGTGCATGTATCTGAAATGGATTGGACAAATAAAAATGTAAATCCATCTAAAGTAGTGAAATTAGGTGATGAAGTTCAAGTTCAAATTTTGGAAATTGATGAAAGCAAACGTAGAATTAGTTTAGGACTAAAACAATGTCAACCTAATCCTTGGGTTGATTTTGCCGACAAATACAAAAAAGGTGATACTATTTCTGGTAGCATACGTTCAATTACGGATTTTGGACTATTTATTGGCTTAGATGGCGGTATTGATGGGTTAGTGCATGTGTCTGATATATCTTGGACTTTATCAGGAGATGCAGCAATTCGTAATTACAAAAAAGGTCAAGATGTTGAAGCTGTTATTCTATCTATTGATGTAGAGAAAGAAAGAATTGCCTTGGGTATAAAACAATTGGATAATGATCCATTTGGTCTATATGTTACTAACAACGATAAAGGATCAATTGTTAATGCTAAGTTTAAAACTGTATCACCTACTGAGGCAGTATTAGAATTAGCAGAAGGAGTGGATGCTGTTTTATTAAGTAAAGAAGCATCCTCAGAAAAAATTGATGATCTAACAAAATTATTTAAAGAAGGTGATGAAATATCAGTTTTAATTACTAACGTAGATAAGAAAAATCGTGTGATTAATGTATCGGTTAAAGCAAAAGATGCCAAAGAGGAAATAGACGCGATTAAAAAAGTAAAACAAGCTGAAAAAGTCTCTGGTACTACTAGTTTGGGTGATTTATTACAAGATAAATTTTCTCAAGAATAATGGTGAATCACTATGAATCGCTCTGATTTAATTGCAAAACTCTGTGATTTACATCCAAAATTATCTAAGAAGAGCGTTGAAGTATTAGTCAAGGTTCTTTTTAGCAACATGGTAGATAATATTGCAGATGGTAATCGTATCGAAATTCGTGGTTTTGGTTGCTTTTCATTAAAGCAAAGACGAGCAACCTTAATTAGAAACCCTAGAGATGGGGTTTCTATAAAAACCGAGGAACCAAGATATGTTGTTTACTTTAGGGCTGGTAAAGAACTTAAAGCTCGAGTAGATATTCAATCTAAATAGAAAGTTTCTATTCTCCCTGTGATTAAATCACAGGGATTTTTTTATAGTTTATAATACACTGTAAATATTAAGTAGAGGTAATATCAATTTGTATATACCTAATTGACATTTTCTAAACTTTTTTGTTAAAATATATTGAACTTGGTTCATCTAGAGTAAAATATTATATAAATAACCCTGAATATAGAGTAGTTAAATTGGTATATGAAAAAAATTCTTGCGTCTATCTTTGGTCAATTTGATTGGAAAAAGCCTACCTGGATATATTTATTTATAACTGTTATTAAGGGAAACCTTAAAAAAGTATATAGTATATTAGCCATCATCCTTTTAACTATAATACTTTCTCTAATCGGTTACTGGTATTATCAGAAGCAGCCTAAGCCAGATCTTCTCTCTGCACATTTATATCTACCTCATGTAGTATCTCAAAAGCAGATAATTCAGCCACTACAAATAACCTTTGGTAATCAAAGTACAAATAGTGTGGATCAACCAGAAATTCAAAGTAATGAAGCTCAAGAAAATCAAGACCAAGATAATAATAACCAAGATTCTGATGATCAAGATAGTCAAAGCAAAGATAATAATACTATAGATGAAACAGACTATTTATCTGTTGCACCACTTGATCTAATTGGTAAAGTTGTAACACAAGGTGTTGAAATAACTCCAGCAATTTCTGGTAAATGGCAGTGGAAAACAGATAAAATATTAACATTTATTCCAGAATCGCCTTGGCCATCTGGTACAAAATTTAAAATTCATTTTTCCAAGGCATTATTTGAATCAACGCAAAAATATCGTATGTCTACTTGGCATGCAGAGTTTACCACACTACCATTAACAATTAAGGTTAGCGATTTCAAATTCTTCCAAGATATTGAGCATCCAGAACTGTTTAAGGTGTCTGCAACCGTCATACCTAATTATCCTATCGATAACAGCACATTATTATCAAATACTAAACTTTTTTATGTGGAAAATCATCATCAGGTACCATATTCAATTTCTTATAATCCAAAAAATTTAGAGGCTTATATACAAACAAATATTGATAGATTACCAGATCATCCACAATCTTTGAAGCTAAAGATTAATAAAAATATAAAACCTAAAGACGGGGGTAATTCAACCCAAGAAGATGTTGAAGCAAGTATTATTATCCCAGATAAAAATAGCGTTATGCAAGTTAAAGATATAGATGCTACAATTGTTTATAATGATAAAGGACAACCAGAACAGATTATTAACGTTAATACTACATTAGCAACAACAGTAAGTGATTTAAGAAAGCTTATGCACGTTTATTTGCTTCCACGTAATAATAGTTTTGATGCTAGTACAGATGATAATGATCAAGAAGAATATACATGGAACTCACCAAAAGATGTTGATAAAAGTTTACTGAAACAAGAAGTAGAACTTATACCTATTCCAACTGAACATGATTTTGAAACATTACATAGCTTTAAAATTCATGTAAAACCTGGTAGATATTTATACATTGCTATTGAATCAGGATTATCAAGCTATCGTAATTATTCTCTAAAACTTCCTTACGCCAATATTATTCAAGTACCTGAATATCCCAAAGAAATTAATTTTTTACATAAGGGATCATTACTTGCTTTAACTGGTGAAAAAAAAGTTTCCGTTGTTGTTAGAGGATTACCTGCAGTAAAATTTACTATTGCACGTGTTTTACCTGAAGAAATCAATCATTTGGTTACCCAAACTAGTGGAAATTTCCAAAACCCCAAATTCATAAATTATAGTTTTGATGCATCAAATATTAGTATAATTTCTTCAAAAATTGAAATTTTCAATGATGATGATCCAAGCAAGGCCCAATATATAGCTCTTGATTTAGCTAAATATCTTCATAAAAATCCATTCAAATTGGGGTTGTTTTTGCTTAAAGCTGAAGGATATGATCCAACTACAAAAGATACAACAGATACTAAAGCAAATCGATTAATTCTTATTACTGATAATGATATGCTAGTAAAAAATAATGATAATGGAAGTCATGATATATTTGTTCATTCTATAACCAAAGGTGGTCCAGTTGCAGATGCTCAAGTATCAGTTTTAGGGGCAAATGGTTTGGCATTAGTTACAAAAAACACTGATATGAATGGTCATATTGAATTTCCTAGCCTAAAAGATTTTGCTAATGATAAAGCGCCTACTGTTTATATTGTTAAAAATGGCAATGATATTTCATTTATGCCTTATTCTAGATATGATAGAACACTTAATTATTCACGTTTTGATACTGGTGGAGATACTACTACTCATAGATATGGACTAAATGCATTTTTATTTAATGATCGTGGAATCTATCGTCCAGGAGAAGAAATACATTTAGGATTAATTGTTAAAGGAGACTATGCCTTTAATACGATACCAGATATTCCTTTGGAATTAGTAATTAATGACCCAACAGGTAAGACAGTGTATGATAAAAAATTTAGTTCTAATAATACAGGATTTTTAACTGAAAGTTTCATAACTAGTACTGGTGCATTAGCCGGTAATTATACTGCAGAACTATATATTGTTAAAGATAACGCAAAAGATGACTTATTAGGCTCTAATACTTTTCAAGTGCAGGAATTTGAACCCGACCAATTAAAAATATCTGCAAATTTTGATCCAACACCTACACCATCTCAGGGATGGGTATCGCCAGATAATCTTAAAGCCAATGTTCAATTGCTAAACTTATTTGGTACTCCAGCTACTAATCGCAATATTAAAGGAACACTCTACTTTGCACCACAAGTATTACAATTTGATGCATATCCTGATGTTATCTTTAATGATCCTTATAGTAATTTATCTAAGCCAGGAAAAGTTTTTTCAGAAAACTTAGAAGAAAGTAAGACAGATAATGAAGGCCAAGCAATATTTAATCTTGATTTAAGTCATTATGGACAATCTACATATCAATTAACATTGTTAGCTACAGGTTTCGCTCTGGATGGTGGTCGTGGTGTTAGCAAAGCTACCACAGTTTTAGTTTCACCACTTAAATATCTTATTGGGTATAAATCTGAAGATAATAACTTCAGCTATATTAGAAAAAATACAAAAACATTTGTTCACTTTATTGCAGTTAATCCTGGATTAAAGCAAATCACAATTAAAAATCTAAAAGTTAAGATATTAAAATTAAACAAAATTGCAACGTTAGTTAAACAATCAGATGGTAGTTATCAGTATCAAACTGTTATTCAAGAACATAAAACTTTGGAGTCATCTTTTGCTATTTTAGAATCCGGTAATAATTACTTTCTACCTACCAACCAGATCGGCAATTATAAAATACAAATATTTGATGCAAGCAATTTATTATTAAGTCAAGTTCCTTTCTCGGTTATATCTCCATCTGAAAATGTAACAGATCAAGAACCATTTTTGCAGGTAAAATTAAATAGTCACTCATATCAGCCTGGTGAAACCATAGCTTTACATATTAAGTCACCTTATACTGGTTCTGGACTAATTACGATTGAGCGGGATAGGGTTTATACTTATAAATGGTTTAAAATTAATACTACTAGTAAAATAGAAACTATTAAAATACCATCTGACTTTGTGGGGACTGGTTATGTGAATGTTTCATTAATTAGGGATTGGAATTCGGATAAAATATTTACTAGTCCGCTTGGATTTAATGTACAGGATTTTTCTGTTATACCTAAATCACGTCAAATGAATATTAAACTTAATATTCCGAAGCGTATATATCCTGGAAGACCACTTGACATTAAATATTCTACAGATAAACCAGGTAATATAATAATTTATGCAGTTGATGAAGGAATTCTTCAAGTTGCTGATTATCAAACTCCAGATCCATTAGGGTATTACTTTCAGAAACAAGCTTTATCGGTTGGTACAGATCAAACTGCTGATCAAATATTACCTAAATATATAGCTAAACGTGAATTATCCACTATTGGTGGTGACGAAAAACAAAAGTCTGCTGCAAGTAATTTAAATCCTTTTGCTAGAAAACTCGTACCTGTTGTTTATTGGTCCGGTATTATCCATACTGATTCTAGAGTCAATAGTGTTTTATATAATGTTCCCGATTATTTTAATGGTAGTTTAAGAGTCATGGCTGTTGCTGTTAATCCTCAAGCAATTGGTGCAACATCAAATAAAGTCGAAGTCAGAGATGACTTTGTTTTAACACCAAACGTTCCTGGATTTGTAGCACCTAAAGATCAATTTGAAGTAAGTATAAGTGTTGCGAACACAACTAACTTTAATTCAGCAGTTAAACTAAAAATTAAGCCTTCTACTTTTATTGAAAATCAGGGAACAAGCTTACAAACTATATCCATACCTACAAAAACTGAGAAAAGTGTTACCTTTAAACTCAAAGCTAGAGATTTGCTAGGGTCCACTCATCTTAATTTTGTTCTTTTAGCTGACAATAAAACTTTTGAAAAGCAAACATCAATCAGTATTAGACCTGTTACACCTTATCAAGCTACTATTAATAGTGGTTATAGTAACAATAATAAAACCATTAATGTAACGCGTAACTTATACCCAGAGTTACGCACTTTGCAGGCAGTAAGTTCAACTAATCCATTCATTTTACTTAAAGGGATTAGCACTTATTTTAAGCTATATCCATATAATTGTACTGAACAAATAGTGAGTCAGGCTTTTGTGAACCTTGCTTTGCAAAATCAACCTGGTTTATTCAATCAAAATAAATCTTTAGATTTTATATTTAATCAGACAATTCAAATACTACGTCAGCGTCAATCTAGTGATGGGTATTTTAACTACTGGCCGAATCAAAATTCCCAGTTATTTGATCCATTTGTGACAATCTATACTACAGATTTTCTGACCGAAGCAAAAATAAGAAAATATGAAATACCACAAGATATTTTAGCTAATGCTATAGCTTATTTAAAAAATTATGCAAGTACTAACCCAAATAGCATGGATGATGCCAGACTTCATGCATATGCTATATACGTTTTAACTCGTAATGATATAATCACTACGAGTTATATCGCTAACTTGCAAGAATATTTTCAGCAAAATAAAAGCATCAATTGGCAACATGATATAACTTCTGCATACTTAGCTTCAGCCTATAAGATGCTTCAGAATATTGATATGGCTGATAAATTAATCAAAAACTATCAATTAAGTAAAGTAAGTAGTGATGAATTTTATAATCAGACAGTTATGGATGCACAATATATCACAGTACTTGCCAATTATTTTCCTGATAGACTTAGAAATCTTAAACCCACATCTCTAATGTTGCTAGTAAACAATATATCTAGTAATAATATCAACTCTTTAACTGCTGCTACTTCTGCGCTAGCACTTAGCAATTTTACTAAAGCATCGCAAGTAAAAAATGGTAATAGTAACCTTTCAATTTCTGTAATAGATAAAAATGGTAACTCTAAAGCATTAACTTCAGAGTCGTTTGGCCCTAACGTTGAGAAAGTATCTTTTGGAACTAAAAATAATACTGGGTATTTTTACCAGGTAATTCAGTCTGGTTTTGACTATAATTTGCCAGTTAATAATATAAAATCTGGCATAGAAGTATATAGAGAATATCAAAATCAACAGGGTAATTCGATAACTTCAACTAGTTTAGGTAATGAATTAATTGTTCATATCAGAATACGCGCAACCAAGAATCAAAACTTCGATAATATAGCTTTAGTAGACTTATTACCAGGTGGGTTTGAATTAGTTCCTGACTCAATTGCTAGTTCAGATGGTTTAAGCTATTTTGATGCACGAGAAGATCGTATTATTTTTTATTTAACTGCTACTTCTAATTTGCAAGAATATACTTATCATATTCGGGCAATAAATAGGGGAATATTTAATATACCGCCTGCTTTTGCTACTAGCATGTATAATCCACAAATATTAGCTAGTCAGAAAGGCGGCATAATGGAAGTTCGGTAGAATAAGTAATTTCATGAATTTCATTCTTAAAATTTTTAAATACTTGCTAATTTTTTTTCTTAGTATATATGTGGTTATTTGGGGATTAATCGTTTTTACTCCTAAACCAAAGCTCTTAGAAGATGTTAAGTTTTCTAGAACTGTTTTTGATGATCAAAAACATTTATTACACTTAACATTAACTCCAGATGAACAATATAGATTATATACTCCAATTTCTGATATGCCGCCAAACTTAATAAAAGCCGCTTTACTACAAGAAGATAATTATTATTATTACCATCCTGGTATAAATCCCATAGCACTTATTAAAGCATTTATTGCAACTTATATTCTTAAAGAAAGAAAAATTGGAGCATCAACAATATCGATGCAGGTAGCACGGATTAAAAATAAAAGCTATACCAAGAATATTCCTGGCAAAATAATGCAGATCTTTTATGCTATGCGCCTGGAATATTATTATTCTAAAAATGAAATTTTGGAGGGATATTTAAATCTTGCTCCGTATGGGGGTAATATTCAAGGTGCTGGTGCTGCAAGTTTGATTTATTTTGGTAAACCAATTTCAAGCCTTAATATGCCTGAAATACTAACTTTAACGGTAATTCCACAAAATCCTTTGAAACGAGTACCAAATTCTCTTAAACCAAAGTATCTTCTAAAAGCAAGACATAATTTTTTTCTACGTTGGGAGAAGGAGTATCCAAACAGTTTTAATCAAACCCAACTAATGTTATTAAAATTACCTTTACAATTAGAACACAATACACCATTTTTAGCTCCACATTTTACTACTTCTGTATTAGCATATTATTCGCAATATAATAATCTTTATACAACGCTTAATTTGAAATTACAAAAGGTTATTACCAAGATTGCAAGTACTTATAGTAAAACTAATAATATACACAACTATGCAGTTTTATTAGTAGATACTCGAGATATGGGAGTTAAAGCTATGCTAGGCTCCGCTGATTTCTTTAATTCTCAAATTAAAGGTCAGGTAAATGGAACACAAAGAAAACGTTCACCAGGTTCTATTTTAAAACCATTTATTTATGCTTTGGCATTACAACAAGGTCTCATTCATCCATTAAGCATTCTAAAAGATGCACCAGCGAACTTTGGTAATTATTCTCCTGAAAATTTTGATAGAGATTATGTTGGACCTATAAATGCTACCAGTGCACTTACTACAAGCAGAAATATTCCTGCAATTACGTTGATGACAGAGTTGAAAAACCCAACATTCTATCAATTTTTACAACAATCTCATATAGGATTATTAAAACCAGAATCAAAATATGGACTATCTTTGGCACTAGGTGGTGAGGATATTACTATGCAAGAAGCAGCGACACTTTATGCCATGCTAGCAAATAGAGGCATTCTAAGACCACTGCGGTTTTTACAAACAGAATCTAGTGTTCAAGGAAATCGTTTACTTAGTCCTGAAGCAAGTTTTTTGGTATTAGATATGTTGAAGTCTAACCCGCGGCCAGATATGGTATCTACTACAATAAAGGAATCTAAATTACCTGTGTATTGGAAAACTGGTACTTCGTCACGCTATCGTGATGCATGGTCTGTAGGTATATTTGGACCATACGTATTAGCTGTTTGGGTTGGAGATTTTACTAATAAAAGCTTTCAACAGTTTATAGGCTTAGAGGTAGCAGCACCATTATTTTTTAGAATAATTGATTCTATAGAAGCACAAACTAATAAATTAAATGATATTAAAGATAATCCAGTAAAATTAAATCTTGTTCGTACTAAAATATGTAAAGCATCAGGACGTTTACCAACACCTTTATGCCAAAGAACGGAAGATACTTGGTTTATTCCGGGTGTTTCACCAATTAAAAGAGATAATGTATTTCGTGAAGTACTAATTGATACACGTACTGGTTTAAGAGCTTGTAGAGTATCACCAACTACTAAATTTGTTATATATGAATTTTGGCCATCGGACTTGGAAGAATTATTTAGAAAAGCCGGAATTCAGCATCCAATGCCACCACCATATAGTGCAGGATGTGATTTACCTATTAATTTCGAAAAAGAATTATCTCCACGAATTATTTCTCCAAGAGCAAGTTTAGTATATTCTATTCATGCAGTTAACGAAAAAAGTAGCACGATACCTTTAATGGCCATAGCTGATAGCGATGTTAAAACTATTTATTGGTTTGCAAATCAAAATTTTATTGGTAAGTCACTACCAAGCCAATCAATCAATTGGTTAGCTGATTCTGGTACTTATACATTGCGTGCTGTTGATGATCATGGGCTATCGGATGTGGTCTCTATAAAAGTTGAATTAGTAAAATAATTTACTAATGACTATTGTTTTTACTTGAATCGTCACTTTTATATGTATTTTGCGATTATTGTACCCATCAGGTATTTAGGGGACTATAAAAATATATTGTAAATTTTCTACTTTATGTTACAAACTTTTTCATAAAGTGTAAAAAACTATACCTTATATAAGAAAATTTGATATACTTCCAAGTTAATAAATGAAAGGGTAGAAAAGGAATATTTGGTGAAATTGAAGATAAATAATTTAACATTATCTATATTATTTATTATATTTGGGGCTATTACGATTATTGGATGTTCAAAAAAATCAGATTTATCAAACGATCATTCATTATATATATTGCGTCAAGATGTGGGAAGTGAGCCACCAACTTTAGATCCTGCTTTAGCTGAAGATACTTCATCCAATCGTATTATGTATGATTTATTTGCAGGTCTCCTTGATTTTGATCAAGAAAATAATCCTATCTCTGGACTGGCAGAGTCTTGGGAAAGTTCAGCTGATGGAAAGACATATACATTTCATTTACGCAAAGGCTTGAAGTTTTCTGATGGTTCTCCTATTGATTCAAGTGATTTTGTTTATTCATGGCGTAGATTAGTTGATCCAAAAACTGCTTCCCCATATAACTTTTTATTATCAAGTGTAGTAAATGCCAAACAGATTATTGCAAGTCAAGCTAAGTCAAGTATATTAGGGGTGTATGCTCCAGATCAATATACTTTTGTGGTTAAGCTAGAACATCCAGATCCATACTTTTTACGTGAAATTTTACTAATGAATGCAGGGGTAGTTCCAAGGAAAATTATTGAAAAATATGGCACAAAATGGACAGATCCAAAAAATATAATTACTTCAGGTGCATATAAGTTAAAAGAACATGTTGTAAATGGATATGTATTGGCTGAGAAAAATCCTTATTATTATGATGCTAATAATATTAGTATTAAGCAAGTTAAATACCTTCCATTCGAAAATAATAATATTACAATTTCGAGTTATAAATCGGGTGGGCTAGATATAACATTTCAAAGTGTTCCAGTCGATCAATATGCTGATTTGCAAAGACACTATAAGGATCAATTGCATACGGTATTACAAGAAGCAATTTATTATTATGATTTTAATATGAAAGATCCTATTTTTAGCAATAACTTAAAATTGCGCAAAGCATTATCTATGGCAGTGGATAGAAATGTATTAGTTAAAAAAGTATTAAAGCAAAATCAACAAGCTTTATATTCGTTAGTCACTCCTACAGTGAATAATGGTGCATATAAAGATGTTAAGTATGATTGGGCAGAATGGCCTAGAACTAAGCAAGTTGAAGTAGCAAGAAAGTTATTTACTGAAACTTTATATAATACAAAAAATCCATTAAAATTAACTATTTCATATAATACTAATGATACACATAAACGTGTAGCTTTGGCAATTGCTGCTATGTGGAAACAGGTTTTTGGTAGTGCCATACAAGTAAATTTGCAAAATCAAGATTGGAAAACTTTTATACAAGCCCGTCATAAGGGATCATATCAATTAGCTAGAGATGGATGGGTTGCTGATTATAATGGAGTAACATCATATACTAATTTGTATGAATGTGGTGGGGGAGCAAACAATTCGCATTATTGTAATAAGAAGTATAATATATTACTTGATCAAGCAATGAATGAACTAGATAGAGATAAGCGTATTGGGCTAATAAAGCAAGCATTGAGCTTAGCAATGAATGATTATGCAACTATTCCTCTATTTCAATATTCATATCAGCAATTGATTAAACCATATGTTAAAGGTTATAACCCCGATAACAACTATTTAGAACATATGCAAACTAAGTGGATGAAAATTGAAAAATGATTAAATTTCTAATTAAACGATTGCTAATTGCAATACCAACAATGTTTTGTATTATATTGCTAGTTTTTTTACTAGTGCATGCCACTCCAGGAAACCCATTCCAAGGTGAGAAAGCACTTTCTCCAGAAGTTATGAAGCAATTATTACACCAGTATCGATTAGATTTACCGTTATGGAAACAGTTTATTTTATATTTAAATGATTTATTACATGGTAATTTTGGTCAATCATATAAATTTATTGGACAATCAATTAATGATTTGTTATTTCCTGATTATATGGGAGGATTCTGGGTTACACTACGATTAGCAATATATTCTATGATAATAACAGTACCGTTAGGAATACTTTTTGGTGCATACTCAGGCCTTTATCGTAATTCTTGGTTTGATAAATTAGTTGTAGCATATAATATGTTTTTTAATGCTATTCCAACCATTGTAACCGGTCCTTTAGTTGTATTAGTTTTTGCCGTATTATTACACTTACTTCCAGCAAGTGGATGGGGTAATGGCGATTTTAGCCATGTCTTATTACCTGTTGTGGTACTGACCTTGGCTTATGCACCAACAGTCGCATTTGTAACTCGTGGTAGTATTATCGATGTATTGAGTTCTAATTTTATTCGTACTGCTCGTGCTAAAGGCCTTCCAACTAAAATGATTATTTTTAAGCATGCAATACGTCCAACATTGATCCCAGTTGTGTCATTACTTGGACCAATGTTTGCAGGAATATTGGTAGGGGCTATTGTTACAGAACAAGTTTTTGCACTTCCTGGACTTGGTGTATTAACCACTAATGGTGCAACTAATCGGGACTATAATTTAGTGTTAGCAATAACTATTTTTGGTAGTTTTTTAACTATAAGTTTTAATTTTATCGTAGATATATTGTATTTCTTCTTAGATCCTAAGATTAAGCAATAGATTAAATATTTGAAGAAAAAATTAACATATCTATAGGGATTTTATAGTATTAGGTGGTCTTAGTGAATAGTGACAAGAAAATTAGTGAGGTGTTATCTAATGCACCTAAGGCAAAAGGGTTTTGGCAAAACGCATTTAGCCGCTTTAGTCATGATAAATTAGCATTAATTAGTCTATTAATTATTATTATTTTGGCATTATTATGTATCTTTGTGCCTATGTTTAGCCATTATAATTATAGCCAAACAGATTTTACTGGCTCATTACAAGAACCAAGTGTTAACCATTTATTCGGTACAGATGGACTAGGGCGTGATCTATTTGTTCGTTCCTTCATTGGTGGACGAATTACATTTGAAATTGCTTTTGCTGCAACAGTAGTTGTAATGGTTGTCGGAGTACTTTACGGCTCTATTGCTGGATTTATGGGTGGTAAAGTTGATTCGCTAATGATGCGAATTGTGGATATACTATATGGTGTACCATTTTTATTTTTTAGTATTTTATTATTAACTTTATTCGGGCAAAGCTTAATGCTTTCTTTTGTTGCTATTGCTGCTATATCTTGGCTAGATATGGCAAGGGTAGTAAGAGGGCAGGCATTAAGTTTAAAACAAAAAGAATTTGTTGAAGCTGCAACTGTTTGTGGTGTTAGTAAATGGAAAATAATCACCAGACATATAATACCTAATTTGATGGGAGTTGTAGTAGTCTATGCTGCTTTAGTTGTGCCTAATATGATAGTATTATCAGCGGTATTAAGTTTTTTTGGTTTAGGTGTAATGGAGCCTATGACATCTTGGGGGCTATTAATTAGCGATGGTGCGCAGAATATGGATTCTTGGTGGTTATTGTTATTTCCTGCAACATTAATGACGATTACACTTTTAGCATTTGCTTTTGTGGTAAATGGGTTACGTGATGCATTAGATCCACGTTAGAGCAAGGTATTAAAGGGAATATAAAATATGTCTACTATATTAGAAGTTAAAAATTTAGATATTAGTTTTAAGACTATCGATGGAATTGTTAAAGCAGTAAATAATATTTCTTTTACCGTTGAACAAGGAGAAGTTCTTGGTATAGTTGGAGAATCAGGATCTGGCAAAAGCCAAACAGTACTAGCTATTATGGGTTTATTGGCTAATAACGCAACTGTAGCTGGCTCAATAAGATTCTTGGGTCAAGAATTAATAGGCATGGGTAATACTGAGCTAAATAAAATTCGTGGGAATAAGATATCTATAATTTTTCAGGATCCTATGACTTCATTAAATCCATATCTAACAATTAAAAGCCAGATGATGGAGGTGTTAGTATTACATAAAGGAATGTCTAAAAAGGAAGCAAAAGAAGAGTCAATTAGAATGCTAGATTTTGTCAAAATACCCGGTGCAAGAGATAGAATTAACTTATATCCGCATGAGTTTTCAGGAGGTATGCGGCAGCGGGTTATGATTGCAATGTCCTTATTATGTAGACCGGAATTATTAATAGCAGATGAGCCAACTACAGCTTTAGATGTTACAGTTCAGGCTCAAATATTGCAAATATTACGAGATTTACAAAAAGAATTTAATATGTCGGTCATAATGATTACCCATGATATGGGGGTTGTCGCAAATATTTGTGATTTTGTGAATGTTATGTATGCAGGACAGTTAATGGAAACTGGTACTATCGATGATATTTTTTACGATCCGAAACATCCATATACAATAGCACTCTTAAATTCAATCCCAAAGCTTGATAATCAAATTAATCGCTTAAATATAATACCAGGTGAACCACCTAACTTAATGAATTTACCAAAAGGTTGTGTATTTCAAGGACGCTGTCCTTGTGTCCATAATGAATGTAGAAGTGGTTATATTGAAGTACAACATTTCATGAAAGACCGTTTTATGAAATGCAATATACAGGTATAGTAAAATGGAAAAAATATTAGAAATAAAAAACCTAAATGTATATTTTAAATTAAAAAAAGGGTTTTTTGGCAAGCAAAAAACTGTTTATGCTGTTGATAATGTTAGCTTTGATTTATATAAAGGTGAGACATTAGGTATTGTTGGTGAGTCTGGTTGTGGAAAATCATCTTTAGCCAGAAGCTTAGTTGGCTTAAATGAAATTACTTCTGGAGAAGTGATTTTTCAAGGTAATGATAATTTAGCCAAAGTAAGTACGAGCCGATGGTATGAAATACGAAAAGATATCCAATTTATTTTTCAGGATCCGGTAGCATCTCTTAATCCAAGAATGACAGTAATGGAGATTATATCTGAACCATTAGAAGTACATTATCCTAAAATGAGTAAGGAAAATAAATTAAGGAAAGTATTGGATATGATGCATTTAGTCGGCTTATCTGATAATCAAATTAATCGATACCCACAAGAGTTCTCAGGTGGTCAATGTCAAAGGATTGGTATTGCTCGTGCATTAATTTTAGAGCCTAAACTAATAATCTGTGATGAATCTGTAAGTGCACTTGATGTATCAATTAAAGCACAGATTATTAACCTGATGAAAGATTTGCAGCAAAAACTAAATCTAACTGTAATTTTTATTTCGCATGATTTAAGTATAGTAAAGCATATTTGTGATCGAGTTTTGGTGATGTATTTAGGCAATATCATGGAACTAGGTACAAGAGAGCTTATATTTAAGAATCATTATCATCCATATACACAAGCTTTATTATCAGCAGTACCAATTGCAAATCCACAATTAGAGCGCAATAAAAAAATAAAATTAATTGAAGGAGATTTACCTTCTCCAATTAATCCACCCAAAGGATGTGTGTTTTCCACGCGTTGTCCTTTAGCAGATGATGAATGTAAAAAAGCTCGTCCACAATTACGCAAATTAGAAGAAGGATCCCTTGTGGCTTGTATAAAAGTTTAGGCATAGTTACTTAATTTGTATATCTTAACTTACAATCGTTGCTAACATAGTGTATAATATCTCGGATAAATAATTGTGGGAGAAAAAATGCTATTAGAAGCGTTCACAACAATACCAGATCATAGAATGGCCCAATGACGCAAATATGATCTAGGCACATTATTATTCTTAAGCACATTAGCATTATTAAGTGGAGCAAAAGGCTATAAAGATATTTGCACTTACATTAATAGTAGATTTGAAGAATTAAAGAAATTGTTTGCTATTAAATAAAGTCAAAAATATTCGTACTGAATTGTTTAATAATTGTTGCAACATCGAACATTTAGTTAGCTATCAATTTTTATGGTAGAAACGGATTGCCCTGTTTTTAATTTATGAATGGGCGACAAACTCCACAAACTTATGAAATATACAAAAGATTTTTATAATATAATCATGCTATTGTTTTAAATAATAGCTATAAAATTAACAGTTTAATAGTAAAATGATTAATAAGTGAAAAATATGAATAATATACAAACCCCAACTTTATCTGATAGATTTAAAAATTTTGTTTTAGGTGATGATTATGAGCAATGGGCAGCTAAGAAGCAAGTGCAGATTGAAAGAGTCGTTGAAATATTCCAGAAATTTTCAGACTATGTAGTCGTAAAGGATTTTGGAGAGTTTGTTAAAAAGCTTATTGAAAATATACAATTGGCTGTTAATGATGGGGACTGGAATAACAGTACAGTAGAGAATTTTACAAAGGGATTGATTGATAAGTTTCATAGAATTACAAATTTCCCTGAAGAATTACAAGAGTTCCTTGTTATATTAGGAAATTTAGCTAAACATTATAGTTCATCTGATGGTCGGAATGTAAATTGGTTTGGTGTCTTAAATAAAACTGATTCGGTTAATTATTTACTTAAATTTATTGATGAACAAACTAACGATAGTAATGCAAATAATCAAGAAAATAAACCAGTAGTTCAAAATTATATGAGCACTTTAGGTGTAATTAAGGAAAATTATGATAAATTCAAAAATAGTAAAATATTATTTAGTAGTCAAGCAGAAAGTGTTCAGATAGCAATACATAAAAAGAAAAGTGATGATGAATTTTCAAGAAAAAATTCAATTGAAGTAAGAAATGAAGAATTATGCAATTTATTAATTCGCATAGGTAATTATTTATAAATAAGCGATGATTTAAAAAGTTTTATTTCAAAATTAGCTGAATACGAAAAATTAGAGTTTGAACTACTTGAATTAATAAAAATACAAAAACCAACCCTAAAAGAGAATCAGGATATTAAAGATTTAATAACTAAATCGTCATCTCTATTAAAGGAAATCGAGTATAAATTAATAAAAATAAGTATGCCATGGGGTATGGAGTCAGCTAGAGCGCATCATAACGCTGTTCATATTATGCTAACTGTAACCAGGAATATTCATAGTAAATGGTTTGATTGTTATGTAGCTGAAAATGAATATTTTGAACATAGAAGTACAAATCTTGTTAAGAAAGAGGGTAGTGATGATGGTTCAGACATTACTAAGGTTAAATTCCTTGATGACAAAATAATTGATTTTTTGTTAAAAGAAAACAAATTGATTGATTGGCTATTATATCATGATGCCAATATCAAACTGGAAGAAGGTGTTACTGTAGGTAAACAAAAAGATATTAACTATTTGAAATTGCATTATAGTTTGTCACAACAAAATAAACATATCATTAGTAATAACCCTGACATTGATGCAATTGTAAACCATTATTATAAAAGTGTTAGGGTTTATCAAGAACAAAATCAATGGCTTTTAGGATTAAAACAAGACTATATTCTTTCTAATTCTTTTACTCCTAGAAATAGAATAATAGAAAATATAAGACAATTAATAACTTTAGATAGAGAGTTAGAGAAAAATTTAGCAAATCATCGAGATAAAGATGATTATATAAGATATATAAGACGAGACCTTGTAATTTATATTCATCAGGCTTTCATAGAGCATTTTAACAAAACAAATGAATCGCTTTTGATGTTCATCTCACAAAACTATCCTAATGTTGACGTTGTTAATATAAGAGAAATTATTGATAACAATAAAAAACTATCAGAGGTTTTAAAGGAAGATATAGAGAAATATTTTGGAAAGGAAGAGATAGAGCAATATCTTGAAAATTATAGAAACTAAGTTAATTGAATGTCAGGGATTGCAGAAAAATCATCCAAATACAATATTACCAAAAAACGTAGAAAGAATAATCCATTAACTAAAGAGTATCGTCAAATTAAGGCTTAATACCTGACAAAAAGGAAATATATCTTTAAAAATTTAAGATTATAACAAAGAGCTGACGTAAACTTACGGTGAAAATAAAACATTAACTCACTGTGGGAGCAATATTATGCAATCACGTCAACTATCCGAAATTATATCATTATTTAAAACATGTGGTTTTAAAAGCTCAGAACTATTGGCACAAGTAGTGCCAATTATTATCAGCATTGGCCATATAGGTTTATACAAAATATAACTAATATCCCTACACCAAGCTATTAGCTCGATTTATTTCCATATTCTTCAAGCCATAAGCATATTTATACTGACCAGAGTTATTCTTATACCATTTTCGTTAAATAAGCAACCTTATTATGGTGTATTTATAGTATGAAACCTCTGCACATTAAGAGCGAATATGTGGTATAATAACATATTGATATATATGAATATATTGTGTTTTTGCAGAGGTTGAGATGTCGTTTTTAAAT
>JBKDHQ010000120.1:0-4985 GCA_046336365.1 Neisseriaceae bacterium | reverse complement strand
AAATAATAGGGATTGGGCTAGTATACTTTATGAAAATTTACTTAAATTTAACAAAAAATCAGATTTTAAAAAATTTTAGCTTAGAAAATTTAGTATATTTTTGTAATTAGAAGATTATAACCTATATTGCAGAAGTTTCAGGTTGTATGTAGTATGACTCATTTTCTATTTAGAGATTTATCTTAATGGAAAATTAGGGTTCAGCTGCGTCTAAAGCTTCACCATTTGTGATTTGTGTATGAATTAGAGTTTATTTATAAGCTAACTTTTTATTAGATAAAATAGTATTTGGTGTGAAATTCCAGTATCTATTATATGCATTAAATATCTTGTTTGGGTAACCAGCATAATTAGGTAACTTAAGTGCACCGTTATATCTAGCAAGAGCACGAGTTAATTTTCCATGCTCTTTTTGTAGATAATATCTTAAGATTGTGCAACCATAGCGTATATTTGTTTGTACGTCAAATAAATCCTGATTGGGGTCTCCAATTTGTGTTACCCAAAATGGCATAACTTGCATCATACCACGTTCACCTGAAGTACCAATAGCATATTTATTAAATTGACCTTCTACAGTAATAATACTTAAAACTAATTGTGGGTCAAGTCCAGCACGAGTTGCCTCATATTGAATAATAGTTAAATATCGATTACGTAGGAAATCGTCTGGAATCCATTTTTTTAAGCGAGCTGACATATTACTTAACCATAATTCAGCTTCTTGTTTAGTGGGAAACACTAAATGTGGCTTGATTGGATATATTATGCTTGAATGTAATCCTGCCTGAACCTCTGGAGATAGCTGTTCACGTAGTTGGTTGCCAGCAAAAACCTTGACACAATTAAGTGATAATAATATTGCTGTTAATAATTTTAATTTTTTCATTTTGCACTATTTATAGCTAATTATTTTCATTATAACAATTATAGCATATGATATGTTAATACTAAATACCAAAAATAAGGGAATTTACTAATTAGTTCAATTTAGCGTAATTTAGCTTTTTAGTTGTAAGTAATAATTTTATTAGTGTTTGTTTAGTTATGTTATGAAAATATTATATTTTCATTGGTAGAATGACCATCTGCTTACCTTGTAAGTGTAATTCTCTTTGTAATATATTAAGGGTGTTATTATGTAGGAGTCTACTCCACCAGTTTTCGTCAACGAATACCAATTTGCTTGCAAAGAATATGCAATTAGGGTAGTCTTGTTGAATATAATCGGTTAACTTTATTAACTCTTCAGTTTCGTTTACCCCATAACTAAATAGACCTTCAGAAGGTAAATCATGCTCTGTACAGAAGTAACGATAATGCTCAATAATTTGGTGTAAATCTTTACGATACTCTTTTTTAAATAGTTCATCATTTGCCATTGTTTCAGAATCAATTTCGCCTGAAGTTAAGAAAATATAGTTGGTGAATACATTGGGAAACAAACGTTTTACCCATAAAAGAGTATGTAATCCAGCCCCATAATGCTTAGTAACAAAAAAAACCGCAGTTTTTGCATTTTTATCTTTAACATTAATCGGAGTAAAATGGTTAAAATCTTTATTGGTGAAATGACTAGCAAATATATTATCTGCTTCAGATAATTTTCTTCCAACCTCTCTATAATGCTTACGTACTACAAAGCAAAAAACTATAACACATGTAGTAATTAAAATTGTTAACCATCCACCTTCTTCAAACTTTTCAATTACAGTTACTATTAGAATTGAGAAACAAACCAGAAATCCAATTAAAGATAAAAATAATTTATGCCACCAGTTTGCACGTGTATGCCTGCTTTTAACCCAATAGACTGTTAGGCCTAATAGTGATAAAGAAAAAGTCAAAAATACATTAATACTATATAATATTACTAAAGTTGCAACAGAACCCTTTGCCCACATTAAAACCAAACATGCTGCAATGCCAGAGATTAAAATACCATTTTGTGTAACAAGCCTATTTGATAATTCCCTAAATTGTCTAGGTAACCATTTATCAATTGCCATATTTGACATGACAGATGGACAGCCTAAAAATCCAGTATTTGCACCAACGAACAGTAAAGCAGCTTCAAAAAATAGAATAATTGGTAACCAATAATGCCCAAGTCCAACGCTATGAATAATTTTTTCAAAAACAACTGCATTAAGGGTTTTCCCAGTAATTGGTGAGACATGCCACAAAAGATAGAGTAAAATAATCCCACCAGCAGTAAAAGAAAGTGAGATTGCCATATACAGCATTGTTAATTTTCCTGTATGTACCCGAGGCTCTGCTAGTATATTTACATTATTAGATACAGCTTCAAGTCCGGTATAGGTACCTCCACCTAGGGAGTATGCGCGTAAGAATATAGCTAAAGTGGCTAATAATCCCATGTGGGTAGACATTTTTGTGGCTTCTGTCATGGCTGATGGTATGATAAATTTTAATTGAGAGCTATGGTAAAGCACTCCGATTACAATTGCGAAAAAATGTGTTAGCAAAAAACCTAAAAATAATGGTAATAATATGCGAATTGATTCTTTCATTCCACGTAGATTTAGCATAACTAATATAACTATAATTCCAATATCAGTTAATACTTTGTGTGTACCAAAAGAAGATGGTAGTAAACTAAATACTGCATCAACACCACTTGCAGTAGAAACGGCAATGGTTAAAATATAGTCTACAATTAATGCACTACCAGAGATAACTCCAGCATATGGGCCTAATAGATGAGTAGCAACTTTATAACCGCCACCGCCATTAGGAAATAGTTCAATTACTTGATTATATGATAATGCAATAATAAATACAGTCAAAGCAGTAAGCAGTGCTAGAAAAATGCCAATTCCAGTATGATGTCCTAGGGCTAGAAAAGCTTCTTCTGGTCCATATGCAGATGAGGATAATCCATCAGCGCCAAGTCCAATCCATGCAATAACGGCGACTAAAGCAATATGTTTCTTAATATCCGGGTTTTGCGCATTAAGGGGTTTTCCCAAAATTATCTCTTTTAATTTAGATATAAAGTACATTATGTGTTTCCTGTCTCTTAAAATGTCTTTTCATGTTATACCGTGATATTTATTCAATTTGAATAAAATTTACTTACTACAAATCATAATGTTTTATCTCCAAATTAACCTTTATATTTTTTTATAAGCTAAGATGTTTATTTACATTTAAAACGCATTGGCATTGGATTTATTGCTAAACAATCATTTGCAAAACAATTGCAAATGTGATACAATCACTTGTTTAAATTTACTTAAATTAAAGGTGGTGATTTTTTAATTTTATTGCTACATAGTCAGAAATTATATAATAAAATGACTACTATGTAAAGATTTTTTTGTGCACAGCACATTTGACTGTTTAATAAAACCAATTTCACAATGAGTCATAATTTGATAGAGTAGCATGTGGTTTTGGTACAAAATAATTTAAAAAGGATATATAAATATGCCAGAAATTAAAGTTCGTGAAACCGAATATTTCGATGTTGCATTAAGAAGATTTAAAAAAGCTGTAGAGAAAGCTGGTACTTTGACTGAACTTCGTTCGAGAGAGGCTTATGAAAAACCAACTACTGAGCGTAAAAGAAAAATGGCTGCAGCAGTTAAGCGTCTACATAAGCGTGTTCGAGCATCAATGTTACCAAGACGCGGTAGATAAACAATAATAAAAAGTGGCTAAAATTGGCCACTTTTTTCATTAGGGAATCGCTTTGACTAATACTGCTGTTTTATATGTTTGTGCAACTCCTATCGGGAATTTGCAAGATATTAGCTTACGTGCTTTAGAAATCTTATCTAAAGCTGATGTTATTCTGTGTGAGGATACTAGAAATAGCAAGTTTTTACTAAATTCACATGGGATAAGTTATAAAAAACTTATATCATTACATGAACATAATGAAAATCAAGTAACTACTGATGTTATAAAATGGCTTGAATCAGGGCTAACTATTATACAAATAAGTGATGCTGGTACTCCTGGTATCTCAGATCCGGGATCAAGACTTTGTGATCAAGTATTAAAGTTGGGATTTAAGGTCTCACCATTACCTGGTGCATGTGCATATATTAGCTTGTTATCAGTATCTGGTTTGACTGGGGAAACTTTATTTCATGGATTCTTGCCAAATACCAAAACTAAACGTCTTAAAATACTTGAATTATGGCAAAAGTGTAATTATAATGTAGCAATTTATGAAGCACCACATAGAATTATAGAATGTTTAGAAGATATTGTTGAATGTCTGGGTGAAGAACGTATTATAGTTATGGGTAGAGAATTAACTAAACAATATGAAACTATAAAAAAATCTAAAGCTATTGAATTATTAGATTTTGTAAAAAATGATATAAATCAACAACGAGGAGAGTTTGTATTATTAATAGCTCCTTGTCAAATTAATGAAATAATAGCATTAACATATGAACAAATAAATACGCTTAACTTATTATCACCACATTTTCCTCCCAAAAAGGTAGCTTTGTTGACCAGCCAGATTCATGGAGGAGATAAACACCTCATTTATGAATATCTGATAAATAAAAAATAATAGAAAGATTATATTATTAATTATGGTATCTAGGATGTTGGAAAAATATCTTGCTGGAAAATAGTTATAACTGCCAATTTATGCTACTTAATCTTGTAAAATTAACATATGAGGGAAAAAATTAATAACATTGCTAGAAATTTTTTTAGGGGGTAGATTGTTCTAACTGCGATTTTTAGGATTAATGATTTCTATAAGCTGCGAAGAATTTAAAATATTTTAGCTGCAACTACAATAGTTAGGATATTTATAAATAATATTAAATTGCAAAAGTGCATTTTAAAAAGAGACTGGACTGGAATTTGTGTAAATTGAAATTGTGATGGATATTAATTGTACTACCAAGAGCTGGAATAATATTAAGTTCACTTGTTAACTTAATATTATTCAGCAGGCAACCAACGGGCGGCAGTGCAGCTAATATCTG
>JBKDHQ010000119.1:0-1839 GCA_046336365.1 Neisseriaceae bacterium | reverse complement strand
CTTTGGATCACTCAAATTGTGCCACTGTTGGAGTAATAATATTTTGTACATGCTTAAATAATCATATGATGGCTTACCTGCCACTACCTCTTGAGCCTTGCCCAGTTTTTTATTTAATAACTCTGATAGTTCGTCCCAATTAACCAGATGGTTTAACTTTACCAGGAGATTATCCGAATCTATCATTTGATCTAGGGCATAATTTAAAAACGACATCTCAACCTCTGCAAAAACACAATATATTCATATATGTCAATATGTTATTATACCACATATTCGCTCTTAATGTGCAGAGGTTTCTATATATTATTAGAAGTATGTTAAATTAAGCATAATTATTTCTGGAATTATTAATATCCATCTAAATCCTAATTATGCTTCAGGAGTTTATTTAACATGCCAATAATCAACAAAGTACCCTATAAAAAGATAAATATTAATTTACAAGGTGCTATTGGGATACCTAGTACAGACTCTAACATACTATTAATTGGGCATAGAAGTGGCGTATTAAGTGGCGCAATGCCCAATTATAACCAATTACAACCTAAATCCGGATATCCACAATTAACCGCATATCGAAGTTATAATTTACCTAGCTTTGATTCAGGTGATAGCGCGATTAGTTATATGAAAGCTTTAGGGTTTACGGCTAATTATGGCCTATCTAATAATCTAACTTTTCCAGCACCGAATAAAGTAACTATGCCTGCGAGTGAAATAACCAAGGATAAAACTAAATTTAAGAAATTGCCTGAGGATAATACAGCTATAGCAACTCTACAATGGGATAGTATACCAACTGGATTTGATTTATTAATCGGTAGTAATAAAGAGATTACTATTACTCAAACCAATGTTACTAAAGATGTATCTAATACAGCAACAGCAAAAGTTCAATCTGTAAAACAAAATCCATCTCAATTAGTATTAGCTGATGTGCAAGGTATATTTACTAATACGGCTCAAATTACGGTTAATTATATCGATAGTGATGTAAATGTTCCTGATCCTGAAAGAACTGATGAAATTTGCATGATGGTTTATTATGCAGTAAATAGCATTAATAGTAATTTCCCACCAACTATAAATACAATTACACCAACAGTTAGTATTTGTTTTCTAAATCCAGATGATAGTGGTTTTGCCCCGAGTAATGAAGCAATTAGATATTTAAATAAAGATGGTTCGAATGCTGTGATTAGTAATGTAGAAAAGTTATCTAATGGAAATACTGCTCTTTACTTTGCAACAACTCCAGCTAACTTTGGAGTAACTCCATTAACTGCACTAGTTAATACTTTAGTTAGTAAAGATGTTTCAAATAATGGCACACTCGTGTGCGGAACATTAGTCCAAGTATTACCAGGTATTACTTCAGATGGAGTTGGTATTGAATTAAAAGATATAGCAGGTGCATTTACCGTTGGTGATATAGTTAATATTACTCTAGATAGCAGTCAAGATGTATTTAGCTTACTTGTATCAGCTAAGCAATATCCAATTAGTCCCTATGAAATAACTAGTGAAGCAGATATCGTAAGTCCAACCTCCAAATTTGTACCATTATTTAATTATCTAAATAAAGCTAATGCACCAACATCAGTTAATAACGGTTCATTCTTTGCTATGGGAATTGTTGCAAATATCTCAACACCAAAACAGCAAGCTGGTAGTTTACCTGTGTTTGATACTGGCCCTAGTAGTCCTTTTGGTGCCGAATATATAACTGGCGCATACTACCCATATATAAGAAAACTTGGTGATTATCCATTAACTGCAGCTATGGTAGCTAGTAGCTATGCAGGTATTATTGCGTGTAATGATATACCATTTAAT
>JBKDHQ010000118.1:0-10300 GCA_046336365.1 Neisseriaceae bacterium | reverse complement strand
AAATAATAGGGATTGGGCTAGTATACTTTATGAAAATTTACTTAAATTTAACAAAAAATCAGATTTTAAAAAATTTTAGCTTAGAAAATTTAGTATATTTTTGTAATTAGAAGATTATAACCTATATTGCAGAAGTTTCTTTTTGATTGTATATTAAAATTCTTTAATTTTATATTTTTCACCTATAACAAATTATAGATTAGTAAAAATTATATTTAATAGAATAATAAATATACATTAGTTAATTCGGTTATGTAAAGGCAAATATTAAACT
Source organism: Neisseriaceae bacterium (assembly GCA_046336365.1). Lineage (GTDB taxonomy): Bacteria > Pseudomonadota > Gammaproteobacteria > Burkholderiales > UBA11063 > Aquella. Next base: position 10,026 of record JBKDHQ010000118.1, on the reverse strand, counting down.
TAAAAATTTAGCCTACTTTTTACCCAGATTAATAATAAAGCTTTGCAACCAATCTGACATATTTGATGTACATGTAAAATTTAGCCTTATAGGGTGCTAGTTACTGTTTATAGTTACTAAAAAAATATGGTTAGCTTATTCATTATACTCACACTTTGATATTGCATATAACTAATGGGAATGCGATTTTGTGATTTCTTCACTAGTTTAATTTCTAGCGGAACAATTTCTACTGTTAAAATTAACTTTAAATTAAAATAAATTATGTAATTGTTGGAAAATGACCAGATTGAACATTTCTAATTTTATAACATATTGATATACTTAATTTAAATCAATGATTATGCAAATTTTCATAATTATTAACAAAAGCAAGCAGCACTTCATTAATTTTAGTCTGGTATTTTTTACTATGTTTTTTGAAAAAATCAATAACTTTACGATCTAACTTTAAAGTCACAGCTAATTTTTCATTACTTTCTTGCAAAGCTTTAATCAATGCTTCAAACATCATTTTATCTGTTATAACTGTCTTATCTGTAGCATTTGGATATAAACGTTCCCAACCTTTCGCATTAGACATATCTGGGATATCAGAATAATCAATATCATCATCTGCCATTTCAGCTAATTTTTTTAAGCTTTCTTTCTCTGATAAATTTTCCAATTTACGTTTATTTACCATGATATTGCTCCCTTTCTTTTCTATTTGCTTTACGTGCTGAGATAACTCTAATTTTTCCAGTACGTTTAGTATAAACCACTAGAGCTAATATAATATTATCTATTTTGCCAATAACGTGTTGACGTATTTCACCATCTACATTGCGATCAAATTTATACAAGGCCTTTGGATCATAAAACGCAATTGATGCAGTCTTGAAACTAAGCCTATGCTTTTTTATATTAGCCTGATTCTTGCTCTCGTCCCATTCAAAGTACATTATAACCCTTGCTTACATTTATAAAACAATTATATCATACAATATGTATTTTTATCAATACTTTGATACATATTTATATATTTATCAACATTTTCATGGCATAATTACACAGCTGAAGTAATTTCGCATACCAATTATCAACAAAGTAAACCAGGATAATATATTGCTAACTTTCACTGATTAGTAAGGTAGCAATATTTAGCACAACATGAGTTTATTGTGAATAAAATCGCAAGCTAATCTATTTAAGATGATAAAATGATGGCTGTGAATTATTCCATATTTGGCTAAGTTAAATAATGAAAATCAAATACATAGCAAAATAAAATTTCTTGGAACTGATATAACATATAACTAACAGGAAGCAAATGAATACTGCTACATTATTAATCGAGTTTTTAACTGAAGAATTACCTCCGATAAACTTATTAAACAACATTGGTGAATTATTTGCTAATAGTATGTATGAAGAATTAAAAAATTTTATTAATCCATATGATCAAAAAGGCCCTAATGCAGAAATTATTCTTTCGCCAAGACGATTCGGTACTATAATAAAAAACGTTAGTTTTACTGAACCAGATACAGAAACAATACGTAAAGGGCCTGCAATAAATTCAGGTATTATAGATGGTAAACCAACTAAAGCACTTGAAGGCTTCATGTCTTCTTGTAATATTACAGATATAAGTCAATTGGAACAAAACGATGGTTATTTTTATGCGCGTAAAAAAATTGTAGGTAAGGACCTCGAAGATATTCTTGATAGCGCGATTAATAATTCACTAAAAAAACTCATAATCGATAAAGGTATGCATTGGGGAAGTAATGTTTTTTCTTTTGTACGGCCAGTACATAATTTAGTTATCATTCATGGCGATAAAATTATCAATTTAAAAGAGCCAATCTTTGGGCTTAATTCAGTTAATTATACCTTAGGGCATCGTTTTTTAAGTGATGATAAAATAATTATAAGCGATGCAAATAGCTATTTTGACATACTTAAACAACAAGGCAAGGTATTAGCATCATTTCAAAAACGAAGAGAATATATCCATAAACAACTAACTGAAAAAGCACAAGAGCTAGGCTTAGCTTTAAACGATACACCCGGACTACTGGATGAAATTACTGCTCTTACCGAATTTCCTGTAATACTACAAGGAAAATTTGCTACCGAATTTTTGGTTGTCCCTCAAGAGTGTCTTATATTATCTATGGCTAACAATCAAAAATATTTTGCACTACTTGATAAAAGTCAAAAGTTAAGCAATAAGTTCTTGTTTGTAGCTAATATGGCATCAAAGGATCCAAGTGTAATTATTAATGGAAATGAAAGAGTATTAAGTGCTAGGCTTGCCGATGCTAAGTTTTTCTTTGATGTTGACAAAAAAAATCCTCTTGATTTCTATATCAATAAGCTATCCAATGTAGTTTATCATAATCAACTTGGTACACAAATTGAAAGAATAGAGAGACTGCAATATATTGCAGTTGAATTTGCAAAGATTATTGGTATTGACATTAGAGATACTCAACACGCTGCTTATATTATGAAAGCTGATTTAACCACTGAAATGGTTGGTGAGTTCCCTGAATTACAAGGGATAATGGGTAAATACTATGCACTCTATCATGGAGAAAACCCTAAAATTGCTAATGCTATTGAGAAACATTATTACCCCTGCTTTAGTGGGGATAACTTACCAAATGACAAATTATCTGTAGTTTTATCATTAGCTGATCGATTAGAAACTATTGTAGGTATTTGGGGAGTGGGCCTGATACCAACCGGCGATAAAGACCCATTTGCTTTACGTCGTATGGCTCTTGGTGTTGTAAGGATTTTATTAGAATATCCGTTAAATATTCGACAGCTTATTGATATTAGTTTTGAATCATTCCAAAAATGTAGCAATATAAAACTAGACCCAGCCATAAAAAATGAGGTTTATCAATTTATAGCCCAAAGATTAGCAAATTATCTTATCGATAGTGAAGAGTTTTCTTATAGTTCAAGCCAGGTACAAAGTGCATGCATCATACAACCAGAACAATTTACTTATATTCCATCCTTACTAAATAGATTACAACAATTTGCAGATAATGCTAACAATCAGCTATTTATATCTGCGAATAAACGTATCGAAAATATTTTAGGAAAATCATCTGAAGTACGCCTTCCAGACTATTATCATACAAGACATGTAGGAATACGGGTAGATGAAGAACGCTTTAGCGGTGGTAGTGATACCTTGAGGGAAGTAGATACATTATTATTTCAGTCACAAATAGAACAAGACTTGTATGATAAAGTAAAAGATAATTTAAATATTCTTGATATAGTTGAGATTAATTGGGAACATTACTTTAAAATTCTTGAAGAATTTAACCCTATTGTTGCAGCATTTTTTGATAATGTTATGGTAATGGATGAGAATAAAGATATTCGTCTAAATCGTATACGATTACTAGCAGTCCTCTATGAAATTATGAATAAGTATTGCAAAATATCAGAGCTTAGCACATAATCATAATTTTATTAAAGAAGTGCTTACAAAATATTATATTTGAATAGACTATTAAGGAATCAAAAAATATGAAAGTTATAATTTTAGATCGAGATGGAGTAATTAATTACGACAGCGATAAATATGTAAAGAATGTCGATGAATGGGAACCCATACCTGAGAGTTTGGAAGCAATTGCAAATCTTACTCAACTTGGTTATAAGATTGTTGTATGTTCTAACCAATCCGGGATTGGGCGAGGCATGTTTACTGTCAAAGATTTAAATGATATTCATGAGAAAATGCATAAACTAGTGGAACAACCAGGGGGTAACATTGCAGCAATTTTCTTTTGTCCTCATACTCCAGACGATAACTGTAATTGTAGAAAACCAAAATGTGGGATGATTGAGGACATTTGTGAAAGATTTAATATTGACAATATGTCAAATATAATGATGGTTGGTGATAGTGAACGAGATTTGCAAGCAATACATAGTGTTGGCGGAATTCCTGTATTAGTAAAAACGGGGAATGGTAAAAAAACTCTAGCAAAAGGTAAACTTCCACCAGGAACGCTTGTTTTTGAGAATCTTCTTGAAGTTAGTGAATATTTAATGGCAAGGGATAGTGATGAAGACTAAACGTAAAGCAACTACTCTAGTTAAAATAACCTCGACCATAACTTGGGTTATTGTGTGCGGTTTAATTCCAATCTATAACATCATTGGTTATTCTACATTCTTTATAAACAGCAAAACTAGACATAAAATTTTAACTACTTGGGCTCGCATTTTTATCTTTTTGGGCAAGTACCTCTGCAGGGTTGATTATGAAGTTATCGGCCAAGAAAATTTAATTGAAGGACCAGCAGTCTTTGCTAGCAATCATCAGTCTGCTTGGGAAACTTTTGCCTTTAATGGCTTTCTTCCACAGCATGTATGGATTTTAAAGAAAGAACTTACGAAAATTCCATTTTTTGGTTGGACACTAAAGACCTTATCACCTATTGCAATTGACCGTTCAGCTAGATCTGCATCAGTAGTACAAATACTTGAACAAAGCAAAAAAAGAATTGCTGAAGGATTTTGGATTTTAGTATTTCCAGAAGGTACTAGACTTCCACCAGGAACAAAGCAAGCATATAAAACTGGGGTAGCAAGAATGGCAATTAATTTGAATTTACCAGTTATACCTATTGCCCATAATGCAGGACATATCATGCCAAGGCGAAGTTTCTGGATATACCCTGGTAAAGTTACTGTACGTATCGGTAAACCAATTTATCCCAAAGATCTAACCCCGGAAGAATTTACAGAAGAAATTAGATCGCATATTTATAATCAATTGCATGAGATGGGAGAAGCATAAAATAATGCCCAGATTTTATGTAAATCTGCAATTAGATAACTCAAAAACCATTGAATTACCAACAAATGTAGTGCAACATTTACATGCACTACGGCTAGTTGCTGGAATGGATATAGAGTTATTTAATGGAAACGGCTATTCTTATCTAGCTAATTTAATTGAAATTAATAAGAAATATGCTAATGTGGCAATTATAAATAAATGCGAAAGCAATAATAATATACTAGATATAAGGCTAGCTATTAGCACGATTGCAAATGATAAAATGGATTTTGTAATGCAAAAAGCTACTGAACTTGGAGTAAAACAAATTACCCCAATAATAAGTAAACGTACACAGCAGGTTAGTTCTGAACGAATGGGGAAAAAACTAATTCATTGGCATAATATTATAATTAGCAGCTGTGAGCAGTGTGGCTTAAATAATATTCCAAAGCTAAATCAAGTTGAAACATTTACTAACTTTATACAAGCAAATGGAAGCAATGAAGAAAGTATGAATATTATATTATCACCTTATAGAAAAAATGAAGATAACTTTAATCATTCAAAATTAATGGCTAAATATATTACACTCATAGTTGGCCCAGAAGGTGGTTTTACTGATGATGAAATTGAATTTGCTACTAACAATAATTTTAAGACAGTACGATTAGGAAATTTAACTATGCGTGCAGAAACTGCTGCAATAGCAGGAATTATTACTATACAAACAAAATTTGGCAATTGGGTTAACGCATGATTAAATATAAGAGTAGTAAACAACAAACTACAATAAATCAAAAACCCCTTACATGGATAAAAGATTGCATAACTTTAGCAAAACCATTCTGGATAAGCTCTGAAAAATACAAAGCTATTTCTTTAATCACTATAATAATTATTTTAAATTTAGCACAGGTATGGATCACAGTAATATTAAATAAGTGGTACAATAGTTTTTATACTGCTCTTCAAAATTATGATAAAGCTTCGTTTAGTATACTTATCATTCGTTTTTGTTTTATTGCTTTTATAGCTATAACTTGTGGAGTATTAGCCTCTTTATTTCTTAAGTTTCTTGAAATAAAATGGCGAAAATGGCTAATTAATTATTACCTTAATAATTGGTTTAACGATAAGGCCTTTTATAAAACAAGATTTCTTGATCAAATTAGTGACAATCCAGATCAACGTATCAGTGAAGATATTAATTCATTTATTATTTTAACTCTTAGTTTAACTCTTGGATTATTAAATTCTTTAGTAACATTATTTTCATTTATATTTATATTATGGAACCTGTCTGGAAATCTTAATTTTTCAATTGGCACTGAACACTTTACTATATATGGTTATTTAGTATGGGCAGCTCTTATTTATGCAATTATAGGCACTTATATTACATTTAAGATTGGTAAACCATTAGTTAAGTTAGATTTTCAGCAGCAAGCATATGAAGCAGGATTTCGTTATAGCCTGGTTCGTATCCGTGAATATAATGAAAATATTGCATTTTTTAGTGGTGAAAATAAAGAGCATCACAATATAATGTACTATTTTAAGCTTGTGGTAAACAATTTTGTTGATATTATATATCGGGAAATGAAAATAGGTATTTTTGGCATTGGGTATGCGCAAATTGCAATAATATTTCCCTTTTTAGTTGCTGCACCAAAATATTTTAGCAAAATAATTAAACTAGGTGATGTTATGCAAATCAGCAATGCATTTGGTAACGTTTTAAATTCATTATCATTTTTTGTAAATTCATATTCATCACTATGTGGATGGCGTGCTACTATGGATCGTCTTATTGGTTTTCAAAGAGATATTGAAGAAGCATCTAAACTAACAGGCCTTGAAACTAAATCTGGAAATAATATTCTTGAATTAAAAAATATAGACTTACACTTACCAGATGGTACTTTCTTAGCCAAGAATATTTCTTTTACATTAAATAGCGGTGACAAACTACTAATACAAGGTAAATCAGGCTGTGGTAAAACTTCCATACTTCGAGCAATTGCTAAATTATGGCATTTAGCTGATGGAAATATTTATCAAAAACCTGGTGTACAATCATTATTTATTAGTCAAATGCCCTATCTTCCTATTGATAGCCTTGCTTTTGCAATATCATATCCTAAAGCACAGCATTTACCTGATGAAGTTCAACTTAAAGATATTCTAATTAAATGTCATTTATCACATCTAATTGATCATTTATATGGAATAAATGATTGGAGTAAAATACTATCACCAGGAGAACAGCAAAGAGTGGCATTTTGTCGTATATTAATTAATAAGCCAGATATAGTTTATTTAGATGAATCAACTTCGGCACTTGATGAAGAGACTGAAGATGAATTATACAAATTATTAACAACTGAACTTCCAAATATAGTAATAGTAAGTATTGCTCATCGTAGCAACCTTGCTAAATGGCATAACCAAAATTTGAATTTTAATACACTGGTGGGTTAATGAAAGATATTATACAAGAAATAATCAAAACTGATCTTGAACAATTAAATCAGATTATTAGAGAAGATCTTGATTCTAATGTTTTTTTGATCAAGCAAATTAGTGAGTATATAATTTCCTCTGGTGGAAAACGAATTCGCCCTACTCTTACGCTATTATGTGGAAGAATTGCCGGGTTTAAAGAAGGTAATTTATTACATAAAATGGCTGCTATGATAGAATACATCCATACTGCAACTTTACTCCATGATGATGTAGTGGATGGGTCTGGAATGCGGCGTGGGCGGAAAACATCGAATGCAGTTTTTGGTAATGCAGCAAGTGTATTAGTTGGAGATTTCATTTATACTCGCTCATTTCAAATGATGGTACAAAGTAATTCATTACGCTTACTTGAAGTTATGGCTAATAGTACCAATAAAATATCTGAAGGTGAAGTGCTACAATTATTAAATATTGGGCGCAGCGATCTAACTGAATCTGAATACTTCAAGGTTATTGATTCAAAAACTGCTGTATTATTTGAAGCATCCGCTCGTGTTGCAGCTATCATCGCCCAGACTGACTCTAAGATTGAAGAGAATTTATCTAATTATGCAAAATATTTAGGAATAGCATTTCAGATTGTTGATGATATTTTGGATTATACTGGGGATGGGCAAAACATGGGTAAAAATGTTGGGGATGATCTACTTGAAGGCAAAGTTACATTACCACTTATATATATTTTACAAAATGGTAATCATGAAGAACAAAATATTATAAAATCAGCAATAGAAAATCCAGAAAATTCTGATATCAATCTAATCATAGCAATAATAAATACAAGTAATGCGATTACATACTGTTCAAATATTGCTTATAATTATATAAATCAAGCTTTATCTATGCTTGATATTTTTCCAGAATCTCAATATAAAACTGCAATGATAGAATTATCGAAATTAGCAGTTGATAGAATTAGCTAAAGTATGTTAAATTATAGTTAGTATACCAATATTACAAGAAGCTCTATTTATGCAAGGGTATAAGTTATGTGCAATACAATTTTAAAAACTTTATTTGTTACATTATTAATATTACTTTTATCTTCGTGTGGAACTAATAGACATAATTTATTAGGGCCGCAGCAGTAGGATAAAAGTAAAAATTTTATTCTTGCCAGTAACATAAGTATAGACCAAAATGGAAATAGTTATATTACTGGTTCTACTAATGTTGGCCTTTCAGGTAATTCTCAACATGGTATTTTAGACTATTTTATTACAAAATATGATAAATCAGGTAAATTATTATGGACTAAGCAATTTGGTAAAAATGGCGGATCGGCTATTGGAACCGGTATAAGCGTTGAAAAAAACAGTGCCAACATTTATGTTAGTGGTTCTACTAAGGTTGGCCTTCTAGGTGAATATCAGCACGGTAAAGATGATTATTTTATTGCAAAATATAATAAAACGGGTGATTTATTATGGTTTAAGCAATATGGCGAAAGTGGAGGAACAACCTATGGAACTAGCATAAGTGTTGACCAAAATGGAAATTCTTATATCACTGGATTTACAAATATTGGACTTTCTGGTAATTCTCAACATGGGAATAAAGATTGCTTTATAGCTAAATATAATAAAATAGGCAAATTATTATGGATTAGGCAGTTTGGCAAAGATAGTGGATATACCATTGGTATGAGCACAGATACCGATTATAATGGAAATATTTATGTTAGTGGTAGCACAACTGTAGGGTTATCTGGAGAAACTCAGCATGGTAAAAAAGATTATTTTATTGCCAAATATAGTAAATCAGGCACTTTGTTATGGGCTAAACAAGATGGTGAAACGGGGGGATACACTTCCGGGCTTTCTAGCGATATAAGTGTAGATCAAGAAGGAAATAACTATGTTACTGGTGAGACAACTGTTGGGCTTTCTGGTAATATTCAATATGGGCCTATAGATTATTTTATTGCAAAGCATAGCAGTTCAGGCAAATTATTATCGACTAAACAAGATGGTGAAAGCAGAATAATAATTTCAGGAAAAAACATAAATATTGATTCAAACGGGAATAGCTATGTTACTGCTTGTTTCGCTACCGATCTTAAAGATGAATTTCAACAGTCGAAAACTATGTGCATTATCAGAAAGTATGATAAATCAGGTAATGCTTTATGGAATATGCCACTATGGCCTATAGAAACTAATAAATATGGAGGAGGACGCACTGTATTAAAAACAAAGATTGATAAGAATGGAAATATTTATGTTACTGGAATTACAGATAGTGGTTTTTTATATGAACTGCTAAAAAAGCAACCACCCGTTACAGAGAACTATTTTATCGCAAAATATGATCACTCGGGTAAATTATTATGGCATAAACAATCCAATGATAATAAATAAGCTTAGCGTGTTCGGAATATTTTGGAAAGAACTTCGATTACAAAGCTTCAACATTTTTTGTTAGAGTTTGGCAAGGAACTTGCATTCGTAGCAAGGTAAAATATCAGAATTACAATATTATGTGAAGCAGTTTGGCTTTCCATTTTCAAATATGCTCCAATATACGGTAAAACACATATTGGAGAGATATAAACCTATATTCCCAATTTTTTAGGCACGAGGATATTATAAATTTGTGATATCTGTTTTTGTTCTTTAGTTAATTCTGCTGGTATGACTTGATTTTCAAAGACTTTACATTTTAATCCTCGTAATATCATTAATATTTTT
>JBKDHQ010000117.1:0-4643 GCA_046336365.1 Neisseriaceae bacterium | reverse complement strand
ATGACCAACCATGCAACGATCGCCAGCGATTGCGTGGGGAAGAGTAATCAACCCCACAAACCCCCTTAATTCCTTTAAAAAGAGAAACTTATTTTATACCTAATTTCTAGGCATTAGGTAAATATTCTAACTTACAACCATGAATAAAGAGCTGGTCTGACAATGTAATGAGACACACATGTGTGGGATACAAAGCGTGAGCCAAGTATTCTCCTGATAGTCACAAATCGGGCTAATGCTAGGTAATTGGTATGGTAAATGTAATGTGAATTCGTGATAAAGACCGTCATTTTAGCCAGCGAAAGTGACTAATACGCTGAAGTCAAAAGATAATATGAGATGGAAATGTAGCTCTGCCATATGCATTCGTAACCACTATATCTCATCGGTCGAGAGCGGATACCTAACCCAATAGTGCTTGTTTAGTCGGAACTTGGTAAGTCAGTATAGCTCCCATCTTTTTTCAATGGGAATGTTAATTGTGAAATTAACTGATAGTTGTGCTGGTAAAGGATGTTGGAGAAAGCAAATGCTATACTGTAATGGTATGGATAATAACATTATGTTATGTCACGAAAGTGAGCAGACTTCCAACTGGTGTCTAATTGCAAGAGATTTTATAGAACTGATTAAATAAGGAAACGCAAATGACGGCAAAAGCTGATGCATCCTTAGCTTGGGCATCATGGTCTGTTATTAACTGGCAGATTGTAGAAACTCAAGTCAAACAGCTACAGATGCGTATTGCAAAGGCTACACGAGAAGGTAAACATAGATTAGTTAAATCTCTACAATGGTTACTTACTCACTCGTACTACGATAAATTATTGGCTGTTAAACGAGTTACTCAAAATCGAGGTTGTAAAACTCCTGGAGTTGATGGAGTTGTCTGGCGTACCCAAAACCAGAAAATGCGGGCAGTAAGCATGCTAAAACGTAGAGGATACAGAACTCAGCCGTTAAAACGTGTCTATATTCCCAAAAAGAATGGTAAGCTAAGACCACTAGGCATACCACCGATGCCGTGCAGAGCACAACAAGCACTGCATTTATTGGCATTAGAGCCAGTATCAGAAAGTATTGCCGATAGTCAAGCATACGGATTTCGCCCTGAGCGTTCTTGTGCAGATGCAATAGACCAGTGTTTCAAGATACTGTCTCGTAAGGATAGAGCACAATGGATACTTGAGGGAGATATTAAGGCCTGCTTCGATAACATTGACCACAATTGGTTATTGCAAAATATTCCGATGGATAAGGTTATGTTGAAAAAATGGCTAAAAGCTGGATATATCGACAAAGGTCAACTATATTCTACAAATGAAGGAACTCCTCAATGTGGGATAATTTCACCTACTTTACTAACAATTACTCTTGCAGGATTAGAAAAAGCTCTTAAAGCAGCGACTAAACAGCGGGATAAAGTAAACTTAGTTACATATGCAGATGACTTTATCATTACAGGCAATTCAAGAGAAACCCTTGAAAACGTTGTAAAACCACTTGTAGAAAACTTTATTAGGGAAAGAGGCTTGGAGTTATCTATGGAAAAAACAGTCGTAACTCACATAAATAACGGGTTTGATTTCTTAGGTTTCAATATACGCAAGTATAATGGTAAACTAATCATCAAACCAGCCAAAAAGAATGTATTAGCTTTTCTTGAGAATATTAGAACAATAATCAAAAATAATGCTACAGCTAAAACCGAAAATCTAATAATTTTGCTAAATCCTAAAATAATTGGCTGGACAAACTATTATCGTCATGTAGTCTCTAAAGCAACTTTCAGCAAAGTAGACCACGAAATATTCCAGGCGATATGGGTATGGGCTAAAAGACGGCATCCTCTCAAGAATAAATTGTGGATACGCAGCAAATATTTTTGCTCTGTAGACCAGAACAATTGGGTATTCAATGCAGGGATGCAGTTATGTCAAGGCAGATATAAATTGCTACACTTAATTAGAGCAAATACTGTTGAGATAAAGCGTCATGTTAGAATAAAATCTGAAGCAACTCCTTATGATCCCAAGTATGTAAAGTACTTTGAAAATCGGAAATTGTTGCTAAGCAGTAGAAAAAAAACCACACGCGGTAATGAGTTAATAGCTGGGTCAGGTCATACTGGCTTTATAAAGGCTTGAGCCGTATGATACGAAAGTATCACGTACGGTTCTTAGCGGAGTGTCGGCTGGCAACAGCCGATGCTTACGCAGCATTTTCCAGAGCTTGACTATTCTGCTTCATGCTCTATTTAGAATACTTGGGATAGCTTCTAAATAAGAGCACAAGGATTATTATAATATAACATCATAATGATTAGTACGTCTATATAAATTTTACATGTATTGGAAATAGAAAAAATGATTACATATAACGGTCGTACCTATAATCTAGATAAAATTATTGACATTGATGTTGTGTGGTCAAATCTTACTATTGAACTAACACTTAAACACAGATTTAACCAAAAACAAAAAAGATACTTGCGTTTTAAAAATAAAGTAGAAATGCAAAACATGCTAGATAAGATAAAATAATCAGAAGAATATGAATAAGTGATTTTATATGAATAAAAAATATCGTCAAGTAGTAATAATAACTCTTAATTATTCCTTGATTGTTAAGGATATTAAATTAAACTAAAATACTAAAAGCGTGAAAGATAGATGCTTCCTTTTATCCATAAAAAGATTTAACAATAGAATAATTATGCGTCTTGAATTATTGACTCCTAAAGACTGGAAACATCCTAGTAAAGAATTTTTAAAAAAATGGTATACAAGAATTGGGTATTCAGTTCAATCAACCGAGCCTTTGGAAAAATTACATCCAGATAAAGTTAATAATCTTGCAACACCTTGTGATTTCACTATTTATCATAAAAAACTTAATTCATTATGATATAGCATAGAATTTTTTTATAAATTGTCCCAGATTATGCCCAGAAAGCATTTTTTTATCAAAGAAGCTATAATAAAAATGTTTTTGTGGTAGAGGTGGTGGGAATTGAACTGCCTGCCAAGTCCGTCAAAGCCTTTGATAACTGTAGCTTTTTTTGTTTTTCAGTAAAAAATCTGGGCATAATCTGGGAGTTTTCAAATCATTCACTCGCTCGCATCAACCCGCCACCTATTATCGCCTTTTGGTTTAGTTTGTGAACTATTCGAATTTTTCGAGTAGTTGCTTTTATAGCCTAATTTTGAGTTGCTCAAATTTTTCGATGAACTCAAATTGGCATATAAACTGGAGCTACCAACCGTCAAGTTTTTCTTGACGGTTCCCTAGTCCAATACTTTCCAGCTTCCACCTTTAGTAGAGCCAATTCGCTCTATTTTGCCAGTACGCTTTAAAATAGAAATATGATGCTCAACCGCTCTACTAGTAATTTTTAACTTATCAGCAATCTTAATAGCTGTAATTTTAGGATTAGCTCGCATTAATTTTAAAATTTCTTCCGAAGTTTCTTCCGAACTAATACCAATTTCTTCCGAAGTTTCTTCCGAACTAATACCAATTTCTTCCGAAGTTTCTTCCGAAGTTTCTTCCGAAGTTTCTTCCGAAGTTATGATTGCTTCTTCCGAACCACCTCTAGATTCATGCTTTAATTTGTGTTCAGATTTATCTAATTCTGCCCTTAATTTTGTCTCTTGTTCACGTGTAAATACTACTCTAAAATGATGTTCATCAAAAACAAAGTTAACCTTTCCGTAACCATGCTCTTTGATTGCACCTTTAATTCGATGAATACCTGTACCAGCTTTTTCTATAAAGCCAGCTCTAAGTAATAAGTAAGAAATTGTGGGGTTGCGTGGTATACTCATAGTACCAAAAGTTTGATTAGTTAAACCGCTAGGCAATCCACCAGGATTAGTAATTTCAACCCTATCCTTAAAAATTTCTACCATTGTGTGAACGCCAGCAGCAAAATAATCACGATGACATACTGCATTAACTATAGCTTCTCGTATTGCTACCTCTGGAAATTCTGGTATTTCTTCACGAATAATGTGTTCAATTTTATACGCTAAATTAGTGTGCTTAAACACAAAAGCAATTGCACCTTCAATATTGCTAGTAATATCACTTTGAAGATCTTTTCTGTCTAAAATGTGTAATCTTTCAATTCCACGATATAAGATGCATGTAACAGTTGCATGTGGAATAAGAAACTCTATTGATTCACAAAAAAATAATACTCCAGCATTAGTTAATTTATTACTAACTAAACAACCTAAATTAGTGAGTACATGATTAATATTGATAGTTTCTGAGATGCCTGATTTTTTAATAAATTTATAATAAAGCGACTTAGTGAAATCTTTTGTAAATACAGCCTTTCTACTTTCTAACTCATCAAATTTAATCAAACCTTCTTTTTGTAAAAATTCTATTATTTGATTGCGTGTTAATTTTTGGCTATTTGCACCAATTCTTACAAAGAAACCATCGGAACAAGCATATGGTTTGTCAGCACCAGGTGCTACATCAATCATTACTATTGTGTAATAATGTCGTATATGACCACTGTATTATAATTCAAGGTGACCATTAAATTAAGTATATAAGTGACCATATAATTAATAAGTTAAAGTGACCACAAGACATCGAGTCAGTTAATTCAGTGGTCACATGAAACA